>JBAVJR010000259.1:0-4564 GCA_049687855.1 Steroidobacteraceae bacterium
CGCCAGCATGTCCTGCAGGCTTGCGCTGACGAAGAAGTACTGCTGCTTGAAGCGCAGCTCCTTGCCCTGCGGCGTGGTGTCGTCCGGGTACAGGATGCGCGAGACGTTCTTCGCCTCGGCCTGCGCCCAGGACGCCTCGACGTGCCGGCCGGCATTGAACAACTCGACGCTGAATGGCGCGATGGCGCGGCCTGCCCAGAGGCGCAGGTGGTTGACCGTCGGACCGCGGTTGCCCGGGATCAGCTGGTCGAAACCGACGGCCCAGATGTTGTACGTCTCGACCCAGCGGTACCGCGTGCGGCCCTGCGCGTCCTGCGTACCGATGCAGCGGCCGCCGAAGCGGACGACGTAACGGGCGTCGTCGCGTTCGATTTCCCACGGGCTGCGCTCGCGCATCCACGTGCTCGCGACCTCGCGTTGCCGCCCGTCCTCGTCGATGACCTGCGTGAAGATGCCGTAGTCGTAGCGGATGCCGTAGCCCACCGCCGGATACTGCAGCGTCGCGAGCGAATCGAGATAGCAGGCCGCGAGGCGGCCAAGACCGCCAGTACCGAGACCCGGGTCGTTCTCTTCCTGCGCCACGCGCTCGAGGTCGTACCCGAGTTCGGTCAGCGCTTCGCGTGCTTCCTGCACCAGGTCGCCGTCGAGGCTGGCGAGGCCGTTGATGAGCGAACGCCCGAGCAGGTATTCGACCGACAGGTAACAGATGCGCTTGACGCCTGCCTGGGTGATGCGGCGCTGCGTGGACAACCAGCGCGCGGCAAGCTCTTCGCGCACTGCGAGCGAGAGCGCATCGTAGATGTCCCGCTGCGTGGCGGATTCGGGGTCCCTGCCGAGCGAGCGCGTCAGGCGGTCGAGCAGGACGGCACGCAGCGTGCCGGGCTGCAGCGTGATTCCACTTAGCAAAGCCGTGCTTCTCACGTGATGACTCCGTACTCTCGCGCGGAATTGTCCGCGTCTTGTTCTTCGACTGCTTCGATCAGGAGACGCTGCGGCGCGTCACAGCTTCTGCAGCGTCCGCTCGGCGACGATGCGCCAGCCCTGCGCTTCCTTCGCAAGCGTCAGTTCCTTGACGTAAGCATCCTTGCCGAAGCGCTGCACGAACGTCACGACCTTGCGGTCGGGACCAGCGTCCTTCGTCTTGAGTTCTTCGAGTCGCGCCTCGGGCGCGGCGCCGCTCGCGACCTGCTGCTTGAGCTCTTCGATGTGGGCGCCGGCCCCGCCCTTTTCCGTCGACTGGAACTGGGGCGAATAGAACGACGCCACCTGGTCCGGTTTGCGGTTCGCCCACGCGGAGCCCCAGACGTACACGGCCTCTTCGGCCGAGCCGGCCATGACGGCCTTGGGCCCGAAATACGCGGGCGGCTGGTCGAGGCACTTGGGTGCCGGGTCGAGCTTCGCGGGATCGGGTGCCACGGGCGGAATGTTCATGCCGCCGCTCAGGCGTTCGCTGCCCGTCACGCCTTCCGGCATTTCCAGCCGGGGTCGTTCCCGCGCAGCGAGGTACTCGGGGTTGTCGCCACAGGGATTCTTGGTGGCGCAGCCTGTCAGCGCGGCGAGCGCCAGGCCCGGCAGGACCAGCAGGCGTAGCGAAATGCTCGAAACGGGCATCGGCGGATCACCAGGCACAAGACTGCGAAGGGGGCGCATTGTAGCGTTCCCCCGCCCGGATGTGCCGCACCCGGTGCGTTACAGGTTATAGCCGCGCCGCGAGCGCAGAACCTCGACCTGGTCGAGCTCCCACAGGTGCACCGGGGCGCCGCGGCGCACGAACATGCCCGACCCGGCATTGATGAACGAGCGCGCGAGCCGTTTGCGGTACCACTCGGCGGGGCGGATGTGGACGTTCCGGTCCGTACGGCGCTTGTCGCAGTACAGTTCCCAGTCCTCGCGGGTCAACGCGCCGAAGTGCAGGACGCCCTGGCACAGGCGCGCGAGGTTGCGCAGGCCGGCGGCCGCAGGGCGCGCCGGCAGATACTGGAACACGTCATAGCAGATCACGAGGTCGAACGGCCTGGCCGATTCGAAGGTCGCGGCCGACCCCTGGGTCCAGCCGTGCTTGTCGCAGAGGTACTGGCTGACCTCGAGGCCCGTGTACCTGGCCTTGGGGAAGTGCCGCAGCAGCTGGTCGCGCATCAGGCCCAGCCCGCACCCCACGTCGAGAATCGAGCGCACCTGCAGTTCGCCGTGACTGGCGAAGGCCGCGACCAAGTCGGCGCGCCGGACCATCTCCCTGTTGGTCACGACCCGCGTGCGCGGGTCGAGGTAGAAGCGCCGGAAGAAGGCGGCGTCGAACTGCTCGGTCGGTGCGGTTCTTCTGGGCACAGTAGTTTGCTGTCCTGGCAGTGGGGCGCGGTCGGCCGCCGGTCCTGATTCAGTAGCTAAAGCTTAAAGTATTTTGTGAATAAGCCGTACTCATTCATGATTTGCGTAGTTTAGCCGAACAACGCATTGTCCCTGCAGCACCGCCTGGCGCGCTCGCCTGCCCCGCCCCGGTTGCATAGCGGCCGCGCGCCCCCACTTCGGGCTCCATGCACGAATCAGACAGGCGGCCGCGACGATGAAGCGACGCGAAATGCGCTCGTGGATGTGGGCAGAAACAGTCGACCTGCTCGACCAGGCCGACCGCCTGCAACGGCAGTTCTTTCGCCTGGCCGCGCAGCCGGCGGACCGGCGCCAGCAGCCACGCTGGGAGCCGCCGGTCGACGTCTTTGCCGGTACGGATCAGGTGCTGATCGAAGTCGCGCTGCCAGGCGTTCCGGCAGAGCGCCTGGAGCTGATCCTGGCACCGGGTGAACTCGTCATTCGTGGCGAGCGCGCCCTGCCGAACCGGCCCGCCGGCATGGCACTCCAACGATTGGAGATCCCTTACGGACGGTTCGAGCGCCGTCTGGCACTGGGGCCCGGGCATTGGGACCTGGTCGACCGGCGACTCGCCGATGGCTGCCTGCAACTGCTGCTGGCCCGCCGCTGATGAACGAACGGACAGGTGACGACCCCATGAGCACGGACATGAAGCACGATCGGGACGACGCATCGAAGATGCCCGTGGCGACCCCGAACGCCGCCACCGAGGCCGGCAAGGCACCCGGCCTGCCGGATGACATGCTGATCATCCTGCCGGTCCGCAACCTCGTGCTGTTCCCCGGGGTGATCCTCCCCGTCGCGATCAAGCGCGAGAAGACCGTCGCCGGTGCCCAGGAAGCCGTGCGCGTCGAAGGCAAGGTCGGGTTCCTGCTGCAAAAGGACCCCCAGGCCGACGATCCGACGTTCGACGAGCTGCACCGGATCGGGACGGCGGCAACGATCGTCCGCTACATCACCGCGCCGGACGGCACGCATCACCTGGTCTGCCAGGGCGAGCGGCGCTTCCGCGTCCTCGACGCCGTGGGCGGATTTCCTTACCTCGTTGCACGCGTGGAGTACCTCAGCGACTCCGGGGCCCATCATCCCGAGGTCGAGGCGCGCTCGTTGCTGCTCAAGCAGAAGGCAGTCGAGGCCATCACGCTGCTGCCGCAGGCTCCCGCCGAGCTCGCGAACTCGATCCAGGCGATCGAATCGCCCGCGACACTCGCCGACACGATCGCGAGCTTTCTCGACATCAAGCCGGCCGAGAAACAGGAACTGCTCGAGACCACCGAGATCCGCGAGCGGCTCGAGCGTGTCGCGACGCACCTGACGCGCCGCGTCGAGGTGCTGAAGCTCTCGCGCCAGATCGAGGAACAGACCAAGGAAGCGATCGACGACCGCCAGCGCGAGTACGTGCTGCGCGAACAGTTGAAGCAGATCCAGAAGGAGCTCGGGGAAGAGACGGAAGCCGAGGAAGCCGAGGAACTGGCCGAGGCCATCACCAAGGCTGGCATGCCGCCCGAGGTCGACGAGCACGCGCGCAAGGAGCTGAAGCGTCTCGAGCGCATGAACGAGGCGAGCGGCGAGTATTCGATGGCGCGCACCTACCTCGACGCGCTGATCGCGATGCCCTGGTCGAAGCTCGACGCGGAGTCGATCGACATCCAGCGCGCACGCGGCATCCTCGACGCCGACCACTACGGTCTCGAGAAGATCAAGAAGCGCATCCTCGAGTACCTCGCGGTGCGCAAGCTGAACCCCGAGGGCCGCAGCCCGATCCTGTGCTTCGTCGGTCCGCCCGGCGTGGGCAAGACCTCGCTCGGACAGTCGATCGCACGCGCAGTGGGACTCAAGTTCCAGCGCACCAGCCTCGGCGGCACGCACGACGAGGCCGAGATCCGCGGCCATCGGCGCACCTACATCGGCGCGCTGCCAGGACGGATCATCCAGAGCATCAAGACGGCGGGGACGAACAACCCGGTGTTCATGCTCGACGAGGTCGACAAGATCGGGATGGACTTCCGGGGCGACCCGAGTTCCGCCCTGCTCGAAGTCCTCGATCCGGAGCAGAACAACACCTTCCAGGACAACTACCTCGAGGTGCCGTTCGACCTCAGCAAGGTCCTCTTCATCGCGACCGCCAACCTGCTCGACCCGATCCCGCCGGCCCTCCGCGACCGGATGGAGATCGTCTACCTGCCCGGCTACACGGAGC
>JBAVJR010000260.1:0-5964 GCA_049687855.1 Steroidobacteraceae bacterium
GTTCGACTGCGCGCGGATTCTGCCCCGGTCCGGCGCCCAGGGCAGCGATGACCTCGAGCAGCCGGGCCCGGTCGACCTGCAATTGCAGCATGACCCCGAAATCGTGCAGCAGTCCGGCGATGAACGCCTCCGCGGCCAGCGATCGGTGCGATACGCGGGCCAGCGACTCGGCCGCGCATCCCACCGACACCGCGTGGCGCAGCATCAAATCGATCTCGATTGGCGATGACCGGAGGGCGCGCACCGTGGCACGGTCGAGGCACGCCGCGGCTGCGATGCCACGCACGGCATCGACACCCAGCATCACGAAGGCGCGCTCGAGCGTCGCCACCGAGCCCGACGCGCCGTAATAAGCGGAGTTGGCCACACGCAGGACCCGTGCTGCCAGGCCCGGATCCCGCCCGATCACCTGCGCTACCTCGTGGGCAGTCGACTGCGGATCGCACATGCGGGCCATGAGGAGCGGGATCAAGCCCTGTCCTGCACCCAGCACACCGATCTCGGTGGCGGCCTGCAGGATCCGGGCATCCGTCACGGGAGCGGCATCGCTGGGGGACATCGGATCCTCGCCGGGAACTGCCCGGCCGACGGACAAGTGTTAACGCGATCACAGCATAGTGCCCCGCCCCGCGCTTTTCCTCAGGTTTCGGTCCGCCGCGCCGACGAGCCTCAAACTAAGGAGTACCCGTTGCCGATACTCAGGAGAATCTCCGACCACACAGGCCGCCCGCCGGCTGTGCCTGTCGACAACGCCCGGCGTGATCGCCGGCGCGCCCTGCTGGACGCTCTGGCGGTCGGGCTGGTCGTCTCGGGCGCCGTCGGAGCCGCCGTCTCCGGCTTGTGGCATTCCGCGACGACCACGGTGCGCGAGAACTACCGCGAGTACCTGGTCCAGCTGGCGACTGCGGCAGCGGTGCAGGTGGACCCGGTGGCACACGCCGCCATCCGCCGGCCCGAGCAGGACAACAGCCCTGAGTACCGCGCCGCGGTCGAACCGTTGCGGCGCATGCGAACCGCCATCCCCAAGATCCGCTACCTGTACACGCTGGTCCGGGACGGCGCGTCCGTGCGGTTCGTGCTCGACTCGGCGGACCCCGGCGACCGCGACGGCGACGGCGTGGAAGACCATTCCGC
This sequence comes from Steroidobacteraceae bacterium, assembly GCA_049687855.1. Classification (GTDB taxonomy): domain Bacteria; phylum Pseudomonadota; class Gammaproteobacteria; order Steroidobacterales; family Steroidobacteraceae; genus RPQJ01. The sequence continues at coordinate 1,135 of JBAVJR010000260.1, forward strand.
CGTCGGGGAATTGAGCGTGAGCCCGCAGACAGCCAAGCTCGAGGCGCTCGGCTGGAACGGCCAGCCCGGCCGGCCGACGGCCACCCACCGGCCCTATACCGACGCCTGGGGCACGTTCATGACGGGCTACGCCCCGATCCTCGACGCGCAGGGACGCCAGGAAGGCGTGGTCGGCGTCGACCTCGACGCCAGCGGTTACGTCGCGCACCTCGAGGCGGCCCGCCGGGACCTGCTCGTTGGCCTGATGCCGGCGGCCTTGATGATCGTACTGCTGACGGTGACCGTCTACCGGCTGCGGTACAAGGGCTTTGCCGACGCACGCGAGATTGCCAGCGCCGCGTTGCATGCGCAGCTGGCGGCCCGCAAGGATCGCCTGACCGGACTCGCCAACCGGACGCTGTTCATGGAGCAGCTGAACGCGGCAATTGCCCGCACCGGCGCCGGCACCCAGGAGCGCTTCGGGGTGCTGTTCCTCGACTTCGACCACTTCAAACTGATCAACGACACGCTCGGCCATGACGCGGGCGACGAACTGCTGCAGCAGATCGCGGTGCGGTTGCGCGGCGCACTGCGCGTGACCGACGCGTCCGGCGAAGACGCGTCCGGCAACGTCGTGGCGCGCTTCGGCGGCGACGAGTTCGCCGTGCTGATCAACGACCTGCGGACCGACGCCGACAGCGAGCGCGTCGCCGGGAGGCTGCTGGAGGCGCTGGAACCCGTCTACGCCCTGGGCGGCGGCGACGTGCACTCGTCAGCGAGCATCGGCATCGTTGTCGGCCACGACGATCGCGACAACGCCGAGGCCGTGATCCGCAACGCCGACGTCGCCATGTACGAGGCCAAGCGCGCCGGACGCGCCTGCCACGTGGTATTCGACGAAGCGATGCACAAGCGGCTCACCCGCCGCATGGGCATCGAGCGCGGGCTGCGCAAGGCAATCGGCAACGGCGAAATTTCGCTGGCGTACCAGCCGATCGTAGCGGTCGAGACCGGGCGCATGATCTCGGCCGAGGTGCTGCTGCGCTGGGAGCACCCCGAGTTCGGTGACATCCCACCGGGCGAGTTCATCCCGATCGCCGAGGAGTCCGGCCTGATCGTGCGGATCGGCGAATGGGCCCTGCTCGAGGCCTGCACGCAGCTCGCGGCATGGCGGCGCGAGTGGCCGGAAGAGGCCCCTTCGACCATCAGCATCAACGTGTCCCGCGCCGAGCTGGCGCTCGGCGGGCGACTGCTGTCGCGCATCAACGCCGTGCTGAAACGCACCGGCCTGCCGGGTCGCTGCCTGCAACTCGAGGTAACCGAGCGCGAGGTCATGCGCGACCCGTCCGCGTGCAATGCCCTCATGCAGCAGCTGCGCGCGATGGGCGTGCGGTTCACGATGGACGACTTCGGCACCGGCACGTCGTCGCTCGCGTGCCTGCGCGAATACCCGTTCGACGCCGTGAAGATCGATCGATCGATCGTGAAGGGGCTGACGCGCAACACGGACGTGATGGCGCTCATCCACGCCACGCTCACGCTCGTCGAGAACCTCGGCATGGCGAGCACGGCGGAAGGCGTCGAAGATGCGGCCCAACTCGCCGTCCTCCAGTCGCTGGGTTGCCGCTACGCACAAGGCTACTATTTCAGCCGGCCCGTCCCGGCGGATCAGCTCATTCGCGCATCGCGTCCCCTGCACGCCGTCGACGGCGACGAGGGCGCGATCATCAGCGCCGCCTGATGTCTCTTGAACCGTGGTCGGTCTTCGACGCCTGTCAGGCCAGACTCCCGGTCAAGCTGCAACGCCGGTTCACAACCGGATCTTCGGCCCAGGACGCGCCTGCCTGCCGCGCTCGGCGGCCTGATCGAAACATGTAGACATGCTCTCCTCAGGCCTTGCGCCGCCCTGACGATCACGATCGCAGTCCACCATCCTTTGCCTGGATCTCGGAGGCGAAATGCCGCGTCGAGGATCGACCAGCGCCTGGATTCGTGCTGCACTGCCAGATGGCCAAACACCGCCGGTGCGAATATATTCGCAACTGCTCATATGCTGCGACACCGGATACGTACGCCTCAAACCTGGAGGAAGGCCCGCATGACCGAAGAAACGCGCAAGGAACGTGGCCTGTGTGAACTCTATGCCGAGGACCCGGAGCGCGCCGACGCGCTCGTGTTCGGGCGCGTGGCGAACCGGGATCGCCGGGGCTTCCTCAAGGGCGCCGGCCTCGCGGCCATGGCGGCCATGGTCGGAGCGCAGATTCCGTTCCATCGCAACTACCCGGCCGGGCTGATCCCCTCGGCGCTCGCCGACACGATCGATCCGCTGGTCCTGCAAGGCAAGGACGGCCTCATCGTGCTGGGCGATCGCCCGCTCAACGCCGAAACGCCGGCGCACCTGCTCGACGACGACGTCACGCCGAACAGCCGCCACTTCGTGCGCGACAATGGCCTGCGGCCGGAAATGGCCGAGAAGATGGACGCCACGGGCTGGACGCTCACGGTGGACGGCGAGGTGGACAAGCCGCTGACCCTGACGCTCGACGACCTGAAGCGCGACTTCAAGCCGGTGAAGCTCAAGCTGCAGCTCGAGTGCGGCGGCAACGGCCGCGCTTCTTTCAACCCGCCGGCCAAGGGTAACCAGTGGACAGTGGGCGCGATCGGCAATGCGGAGTGGACCGGCGTGCGCTACCGCGACGTGCTGGCTGCCGCCGGCGTGCGCAGGAGCGCCGTCTACACCGGGCACTACGGCCACGACCTGCACCTGTCGCGCGACCCGAAGCGCACGCCGATCTCGCGCGGCGTGCCCATGGCCAAGGCCATGGAGCCGCACTCGATCATCGCCTACGAGATGAACGGCGAACCGATCCCGAAGTACCACGGCTTCCCGGTGCGCATCGTGTGCCCGGGATGGGCGGCCTCGACCTCGCACAAGTGGCTGCAGCGCATCTGGGTGCGCGACGTGGTGCACGACGGCGAGAAGATGCTCGGCGATTCCTATCGCGTGCCTCGCTACCCGGTGGCGCCCGGCGCCAACGTACCGCCGGAGGACTTCGTCATCATGGAGTCGATGCACGTGAAGTCCGTCATCACGACGCCGCAGGCGGGCACTGCGGTGGCGGGCCGGACCCTCGCGGTGCGCGGTCACGCCTGGGCTGGCGATCACTCGGTGAGCGCGGTGGACGTGAGCACCGACTTCGGCGCCACCTGGCAGCAGGCGAAGCTGCAGCGGCCACCCAACAAGTACTCGTGGCAGACGTGGAGCGCGGAGCTGAAGTTCCCGAGCCAGGGTTATTACGAGATCTGGTCGCGCGCGAAGGACGACCGCGGCGTGGCGCAGCCATACGTGGTCGCATGGAACCCCCACGGATACCATGGCAACGCCATGCACCGCATCGCCGTCACCGTCGCGTGATGCCGCGAGCATGGTCTGCGCTGCTGTTGCTGGCACTGGCGATGGTGGGCGCGCCGGCCCGGGCCGGGATCGACCCGGGTGACGCGAAAGCGGGCGCCCAGGCGTTCCTCCCCTGCAGCGCCTGCCATTCGGTGGCGCCCGGCGGCGCCGCCCTGATCGGCCCGAACCTGTGGGGCGTGGTCGGGCGCGAGGTGGGCAGTTCGCCGGAGTTCGACTATTCGGCCGAGTTGAAGGCCGTCGGCGGTACGTGGACGCCCGAGCAACTGGATCGCTTCCTGACCAGCCCGAGTACCTTCGCGCCCGGGACGCGCATGGGCTACGTCGGCGTGGCCGATCCGGTGGAGCGGCGTGCGCTGATCGCATACCTCTCCAGTTTGCGTGCCGGGAGCGATGCGGCCGTGGCGGCGCCGGCTCGGGATTTCGGCCCGGGCTGGCCGGCCGGTCCCGGCCAGGCGGAAACGGGCGAAATGTGCGACTCGTGCCACTCGCTCGCGATCGTCAAGCAGCAGCGGCTGTCCCGTGAGACCTGGGACAAGCTGCTGACCTGGATGGTCGAGAAGCAGGGGATGGCCGCGCAGTCGCCCGAACGGCGCGCGCTGATGCTCGACTATCTCGCGCAGCACTTCGGCCAGCAGTAGTCGCTAGTCGCCGCGGCGTCACGCTGCGAGGAAGTGGTGCCCAGTATCCATGCGGCGGGCGGGCGTGACAGGCCCCACGGATGCGCCAGTCGATCAGTCCCGGGCCGGCCACGGCACCGGGTCCGGCCCCCGGCTCGTCTTCCTGACACACGTGTGCCACGTCCCATCCGGGCCCCGGGCCCAGATGCGCTGCGAAGTCAGGCAGCCGCGATGATCGTACGAGTTGACCCGCAGGACCGCACACTTCGCGCCGCCAACGCGGGCCGCCAGCATCTCGCCGGTGTAACCGTGGGCCGAGTGCCCATCGCTCCACGCGCTCCAGACCTTCCCGGACCGCCCGGCCTCGATGATGATGCGCTGCAGTGCCGAGGGCAGCTCGCTGCGGTCGGTGACGATGTGCGCGTGGGAGCCGGCGTGGAGCCGGTCACGGACCAGCGACTCGAGCAGCAGCTCGGCCTGCGACGGATGCCGGAAAGTGAGGATCTTGGTGGTATCCACGAGTCGCAAGCACGGCGTGACCTTGGTGCACCTGCGAGTCTGCCGGAGATGCCGGCCTCGGTTCTGCGCGGCAGGTCGCAAACTGCTGCAACCAGATCGGGTCTGCCCGTTCACTCGAATGCACCGCCCTGCGCCGGCGCGGCTCGACCCCAGTGCTTTCGCTTTCACTCTCGCGCCCGCCCTCGCTCGCGTCGGTCAGGATCTGCGCTCCGTTGCGACCGCCTCCGCCACATCCGACGCATGACCCAGCAGTTCGCCGCTGGAACTCGTGCCCGGGGGCGTGCCGACGAAAGGCGTCTT
>JBAVJR010000261.1:0-2747 GCA_049687855.1 Steroidobacteraceae bacterium
GCCGCGCCGCCAGTTCGTCGCGGTTGCGCACGAACACGGGTCGCGTGCCAAGCGGACCTGCACGCGCGAACCACAGCGATGCCAGCGGTGACGGCGTGATCGCAAAACGAGCCGTTGCGCCCATGGCAGCGGTGAGTTCCTGCTGCAACCGCAGGCACAGTTGCCTGGCGCCGCCAAACAGCCGCAGGCTGCCACGCACTTCGAGCAGCACGCCGTCGGGCTGCTCGATGCTGACCCTCGGCGTGAAGCGCACCCCGCGCTGCGCCACCGCTTCGAGCAACTGGCGTTCGCGCCGTGCATCACGTGCCAGCGCATGCAAGCCCGGTACGAGTGCGAGCGCGGCGTTGACCGACATTCCCTCGCGCACACCTGCGGCGTGCACGGCTTCCTCGCAGGCGCGCACGACATTGCCGTTGCGATCGAGGTCGACGATGGCGACAGGCGGGCGACCCGGCAGGGCAAGCACCGCATCGCGCAGCGAATCGAGCAGCAATGACGGCAGGTGAATGGCGAGCCAGAGTTCACGCGGGCGCGATTGCGCGAGCGATGTGCGGCCGGGAACGGAAAGCGAAGACGGACGGAATGCCGGCGTGACCCGCGCACGGTGGGGAGACGGGGGCCTGGCGAGCGGGGCCATCTCAGTGCCCCAGGTTCACCGTGGCAGGACGGCCTCCGCGGCTCTTGACGATGCGCACCTGCAGGCCTTCGGTGCCGCCCCCGAGCAGCGCAAGCCGCAACACGGCGGGCGAAGGCGTGAGCCCGGCCTGCAACGGGCGATACAGCACTGCAAGGCTGCGCGACGCCTCTGCCGCCAGTTGCAAGCGCCGCAAGGCGTGCGGATCGCGGGGATTGGCCCAGCCGAGCACGGCGCTGCAGGACTCCGAGCGCAGCGCCTGGTCCATCGCCCACTCGGTGGCGCCCGCGCCGTTGACGACGAGCATGCGTCCGACATCGATGCCCCACGCTGCCAGCGACGGCGCATACGGACGATACGGCGGCGAGACCCAGGCGATCCAACCCCCGCTGTCCCGGTCATGCGGTGGCATGGCAGACCCCGCATGACGACTCGCATCACTGGGACGCGGTGGCGGATGAATACCGTCGGCCGCGCCTTCGTCCCTGCAAAGCGCAGCGAGCGCGGGGAGCAGCAACCGGAGTTCGCCGATGCCCCGCTGGTCGGAGAGGATTTCGATGAGACCCTGTCGCGGCCAGCCCGCGCCCGGGAGGCAACGGTCGAGCGCGGCGTAGCCCGTGGGCAGTCCCGCCGGCACGGCCGCAGCCGCGCTACTGCCCGTTTCCTGCGCACGCCAGAGACGTGCGGGATTCTGTTGCAGCAGCTGTGCGACGGAAACGCTCATGGTCGCTGCGCTGGTCAGCAAAAATGCCAGGGCAGCGTCAGGACAATCGGTGCGTGTCCTGCCGCACCACGCCGACGACGAGGCCCTCGATGGTGAGCGACTGCTCGCGCAGGTCGATACGCAGGGGTTCGAAGTCTTCGTTCTCGGGCAGCAGCCAGGCGATCGAGCCGTCCTGCCGGTAGCGCTTCACGGTCACTTCGTTCTCGAGGCGCGCGACGACGATCTGGCGGTTGCGGACTTCGGGTGTGCGGTGGACCGCGACGAGATCGCCGTCGAGAATGCCGACGTTGCGCATGCTCATGCCTTTGACCTTGAGCAGGTAATGCGGCCGCGGCTGGAAGAGCGCCGGGTCGATCTGGTAGCGCGCTTCGATGTTCTCTTCGGCCAGGATGGGCCGGCCGGCGGCGACCCGGCCGATCAACGGCAGGCCGATCTGGTCCCGCAGGGAATCCTTGAGTTGAATGCCGCGGGAGGCCCCGGGGCGCAATTCGATGACGCCTTTGCGTTGCAGGGCGCGCAGGTGTTCTTCGGCCGCGTTCGCGGACTTGAAGCCCAGGGCCTCGGCGATTTCGGCCCGCGTAGGGGGCAGGCCCTGTTCGGCCAGGCTGTCCTGGATGAACATCAGCACCTGGCGTTGGCGCGGCGTTAGGTCTTCCATCGGTCACCACTCCCCTGTACACCCATACAGTTACTGTTTATATATACAGCTCAACCTGCCTGTTGGCAAGCGGAAGAAAAAAGTTTCTCTGGCGCAGACCGACGCCCCGAACGAGGTGGCCACGGCACGCCATTGCGCGCACCCGGCTCTCCGGAACTGCTGCGAATACCGGGAATTCCAGTATCAACCGCGACGCTGGTCAGTGAGGGCGTGCGTCTGGCGGCTGCTCGTACTGTCGTCAAATGGGAACTCTTCGCATGCGAAGTACTGCACATAATCTTTATCGCAGTTTTCGAATGGGTTAGTCTCTCGCTGTTCGGCTGCGCTGCGCACATGGAAACGTGTTGACGGGCCGCGGCCGTCACACTGGCTTGCCTGATTCAAAAACCGAGGAAGATCACCAATGAAGACCGCCATCACCAAGATCCTGACCGCCGCCACCGCCGCCGTCGTGCTCGCCGCAGCCACGGGCTGCGTGAGCCAAACGAAGTTTGATGAGCACGTGGCCAGCGCCGATGCGGCCATCAAGGCAGCCGCCGCTGATGCCGCCGCGGCCAAGGCTTCTGCCGACGCCGCTGCCGCTTCGGCTTCGAGCGCCGCCAGCAGCGCCAGCGCTGCTCAGAGCACGGCCAATCAGGCCATGCAGGCCGCGCAGGCTTCGCAGTCCTGCTGCGACGCGACCAACGAGAAGATCGATCGCGCGTTCAAGAAGTCGATGGGCAAGTAATCGA
>JBAVJR010000262.1:0-13949 GCA_049687855.1 Steroidobacteraceae bacterium
CTCGACCTGAAGATGACGCCGCTCGGCAACCCGGCGATGAAGATGCCGATGATGGGCGGGCACATGGGCATGCCCAACATCGCCTCGATGATCCCGGGCGTCGACGCCGGGGCCACCGTGATGATGCAGAACATGATGAAGAAGAAGGGCGTTGCCTCGATCCCCGAGCTGCGGGCGCTCGCGCTCGAATCCGACGTGCGCATGATCGCCTGCCAGATGACCATGGACCTGTTCGAGTACACGCTCGACGACATGATCCCCGGCATCGAACTCGGCGGCGCCGCGACCTACATCGAGGTTGCGACCCAGTCCGAGATCAACCTGTTCATCTGAACCACCCCCCGAGTCACGAAGACGGAGCCAATCCATGGCCGACCAGACACTGGATGCGAAAGGGCTGAACTGCCCGCTGCCTATCCTGAAGGCGAAGAAGGCGCTGACCGCGCTGCCCGCTGGCGCCACGCTCGAGGTGCTGGCGACGGATCCGGGCGCGGTAAAGGACTTTGCGGCCTTCAGCCGCACGACGGGCCACGAACTGATCGAGCAATCCGTCGACGGCAACGTCTATCGCTTTGTCCTGAAACGCAAGGCCTGAAGCCGGTCGTCGTTGCCGAAAAGCAACGGGCTGGCGGTTCGGTGCGCGAATGTCGGAAAACCCGTGTTGCGGCGCGTCACCGCCTGAGCCGACAATTTAGCAATCGCTAATTTATAAAACGGACGGCCGCGGACGCGGCCATCGGGGCAAACATGAAAAATCTGCATGGTCGTACGATTCTCGGCGCGTTTGTCGCACTGGCGCTGGCAGCGGGCAGCGCGTCCGCCACCAACGGTTACTACACCACCGGCACGGGCACGAAGAGCAAGGCGCAGGCGGGCGCCGGCACGGCCAATCCCCAGGAAGTAATGTCGCTCGCGACCAACCCGGCCAACATCGCCTTCGTGCCGGAGAGCATCGACGCCGGCCTCGGCCTCTTTAGCCCGATGCGCGACTATGCAACTTCGCCCAGCCAGATCAACGGAAACTTCGGCGCGTTCACGATCGGCCCGAACAAGATCGACAGCGAAGGCGAATTCTTCCCGATTCCCTTCGTCGGCATGAACCGGGCCCTGAGCGATGTGGACTTCCTGGCCGCCGCCTTCTATGCGCGCGGCGGCATGAACACGAAATGGGTAGGCGGCACGGCCACGTTCGATCCGGACGGCCCGGGCCCGGCGCCAGTCACGACTTTCGACGGTACGTACGGTGGCGGCACGGCCGGCGTCGACCTGATGCAGGCGTTCCTGAACCTCACGTATGCGCGCAAGTTCAGCGACCAGTTCTCGCTCGGCGCATCCGCGATCTTCGCGATGCAGCGTTTCGAGGCCCGCGGCGTCAGCACGTTCGCCGGCTTCACCGAGACCTTTGCCAGGAGCGGCGGCACGGTCATGCCGAAGAACCTGTCCGGCAACGGGCATGACATGTCCTATGGGTATGGCGCGTCGGTCGGCTTCCAGTGGAACCCGACGGACATGTTCAGCTTTGCCGCCGCCTACACGACCAAGATGTCCATGGGCGAGTTCGGCGATTACGCGGACCTCTTCGCGGAACAGGGCGGGTTCGACATGCCGGCCACCGCGACGATCGGTCTTGCGATCAAGCCGAACGACCGGCTCGCGCTGATGTTCGACTGGCAGGAGATCTGGTACAGCGACGTCAGCTCGGTCGGCAACCCGATCCAGAACCTGTTCGCGTGCCCGACGGCCGGACAAGGCGGCACGGATCTCGAGAGCTGTCTCGGCGGCAACCGCGGCGCCGGCTTCGGTTGGGAAGACATCAGCGTCTACAAGTTCGGCGGGTCCTACCAGCTCGACGATACCTGGACCCTGCGCGGCGGCTACAGTTTCACCGACCAGCCGATCCCGAAGGACCAGATGACGTTCAACATCCTCGCGCCGGCGGTGATGGAAGACCATTTCAGCGTCGGTTTCACGAAGAAACAGCCCAGCGGCAACGAACTGAACATGTCGTTCATGTACGCACCCGAGCAGACACTCAAGGGGCCGAACAATTTCGATCCGACGCAGACGGTCGAGTTCAGCATGCACCAGTTCGAACTCGAGGTGAGCTACAGCTGGAAGTGATCACCAACCCGTAACGTCCAGTGCAACGGCACGGCGAGCAGATCCCATGAAAATCCTTCCTGGCCTACTGCTTGCCGCTGCGCTGGCGGTGCTCGGCAACGTCCTGGCGGATTACATCGCCGCCGCGCTTGGCTTCGGGCACGGCGCGATCAGCGGCATCATGGTGGCGATCCTGCTGGGACTCGCCCTCGGCAACCTGGCGAAGCTGCCGGAGGCTTTCAGCGCCGGCATCTCGTTCGCGGTGAAGCGGGTCCTCAGGCTCGGCATCGTCCTGCTCGGGCTGCGCCTCAGCCTCGCGGAGGTCGGCAGCATCGGGCTCAAGACGCTGCCGGTGGTGCTGGTGACTGTCCCTGCGGCCATCCTGATCGTTTCGTACCTGGGCAAGCGCATCCAGCTGTCCGATCGGCTGACCACGCTGATCGCAGTGGGAACCAGCATCTGCGGCAACACGGCCATCGTTGCCGTCGCGCCCACGATCGGCGCGAAGGACGAGGAGACCAGCTACGCAGTGGCCTGCATTACTGTGTTCGGCCTGGTGGCCATGCTAGCGTACCCGTTTGCGGCGCACTGGCTGTTCGGCGGCGACGCGTTCAGTGCCGGCGTGTTCCTCGGCACCGCCGTGCACGATACGTCGCAGGTGGCCGGCGCGGGCATGGTCTACCAGCAGTATTACGACGCGCCGCAGGCGCTCGACGTCGCGACGGTGGCCAAGCTCGAGCGCAACCTGTCGATGCTGCTCGTCATTCCGATCATGTCAATCCTGTACCACCGGCGCGCGGCCACGGGTGCTGCGGCGCCGGCTTGGTGGACGCTGGTGCCGTTGTTCGTGGTCGGTTTCGCCGTGATGAGCGCAATCCGCTCGATCGGGGACCTGGGTGGCGATCGACCTTTCGGCTTGCTCGATGCCGCGCAATGGAAGAGCTTCCTGTCGCTGGCATCCACCGTAGTCACTTACTGCCTCGCCATCGCGATGGCTGGCGTGGGCCTGGGCACCAGCATCAAGGGCCTGCGGTCGATCGGGCTGAAGCCCCTCGGGTTGGGCCTGCTTTCCGCCCTGATCGTCGGCGCGATCAGCCTCGCGCTCGTCAAGACGCTGTACTGATCGGCTGGTTCAGGGCGCCGCGCCCATGACCTTGACCATCTTGTTGACGGTCTTCCTCCAGCCCGCGTGGGTTCAATGCATCAGCCGGGGTCCGGCGTCAGCCGCAACGAAAAGCCCCATCACGACGAGAAAGATTCCAAACAACCTGCGCAACGAGGATTGCGGCAGTCGCTGGCCGAGGCGATTGCCTGCGAGGCTGCCAACCACCCCGATAGCGGCGATCAACAACAGTGCGTGCCAGTCGAGCGCAATGCCCTTGGCTGCCAGCACCTGCTGGTACCTGCCAAAGCCGGTGAACGAATTCATTGCGATGACCGCGAGGCTGGTGCCGACTGCGCCCGACATGGGCACGCCCGCCAGCAGCACCAGGGCTGGCACGATCAGGAATCCGCCGCCCACTCCCACCAGGCCGCTCAGCACTCCGACGGCCGCGCCGCCGGCAATGATGGCGAAGCGGTGAGGTCGGTGGTCGGCGTAAGTGACCGGGGCGCTCCGCAGCATGCGCCACGCGGCCACCAGCATCACGACCGCAAACAGCGCGAGTTGCGCTGCACCCGGCACCCAGTGCGCCAGTGACGCGCCCAGCCATGCGCCGAGCATGCCGGGCAGGCCGAACCACAGCACGTTGCGCCAGTCCACCTGGCGGGCCATCGTGTAAGGAATGCAGGCGGCGGCGGCGATCAGTCCGACCACCAGCAGCGAGCCACCGATGGCCACCTGTTCCGGCTGGTGCAGCAGGTAGTGCAGCACCGGCACGGTGAGGATCGATCCGCCCGACCCGAGCAGGCCGAGGCTGAGACCGATCGCAAGAGCCCCGAGCAGCGCGGCCAGCAACGTCAGTGACTCCGTGCCGGGAGCGGCGATACGGCGATCATCGCTGGCACGGCGCGCGCGGTGCCGGTTCGCGGTCTTCCGCCGCCGGCGGGACGCTGCAATAGATGTCCTGCAGCAACGCCATGATGCGGGTGACTGGACCCGGCGGCAGCGAATAGAAGATGGATTGGGCCTCACGGCGGGTAACTACCAGGCCGGACTCGCGCAGCAGCGCGAGATGCTGGGAAAGCGCGGATTGGCTCAGTTTGACCTGTGCGTTAAGTTCGCCTACGGAGAGCGGCCGGCCGAGAAGATTGCACAGGATCAGCAGGCGCTGCTCGTTGCCGAGAGCCTTGAGCACTCGCGCCGCTTCGCCCGCGTGCAGTTGCATCTCGTCGATGCGCGAGAGACCGGGTGTCCCCCCTTGGGCTACTGGGCGTCGGGCGCCGCTCGGCATGTCGATGGTCTCCGGATGGCTATGGCGAATGATACTGCAGAATTGACTAATTTAGCAATCACTAATATTCTGGCGGTCCATTCGAGGATCCCCGCTCATGCGACCAGTCGTTTCAGCGTTCCACCACCCGCCCACGGGGTCCTGGACCTACGTCGTGATGGATCCCGGCACGCGCGCTGCCGCCGTGATCGACCCGGTGCTCGACTATGACTGGCGTTCGGGGCGCACGGGCACCGCGAGTGCGGACCAGGTCGTGGCGCACTGCAGCGCCGCAGGCGCCAGCGTGCTGTGGATTCTCGAGACGCACGCGCACGCGGATCACCTTTCCGCAGCACAGCACTTACGCACGGCTTTGGGTGGCAGCATCGCCATCGGCCGCGGCGTGCTCGAGGTGCAGCGGACGTTCAAGCGCATCTTCGGCCTCGGCGATGGCTTTGCCGCGGATGGCACCGACTTCGACCGGCTGCTGGCGGACGACGAGCGGCTGCCGCTCGGCCAGCAGGAGATCCAGGTGATCCCGGTTCCGGGCCACACGAACGACAGCGTCGCCTACCTGGTCGGCGATGCCTTGTTTGTCGGCGACACGGTCTTCATGCCGGACGGCGGCACCGCACGCTGCGATTTTCCCGGCGGCGACGCCACGCAGTTGTATCGCTCCGTGCAGCGTCTCTACCGGCTGCCGCCGGCAACGCGTGTGTTCGTGTGTCACGACTACACTCCCGGTGGGCGTGAGCCGCTCTGCGAGAGTTCCGTTGCGGAACAGCGTGCGGGCAACATCCACCTTCACGATGGAGTCACCGAGGACGCCTTCGTGCAGATGCGCCGCACACGTGACGCGACGCTCGACGTGCCGAACCTGCTGCTCCCCGCCGTGCAGGTGAACATCCGCGCCGGCCGGCTGCCGCCGCCCGACGCGGACGGCGTGAGCTACCTGCGCGTGCCGCTCAACGTCGTCGGCCGCCCCCTTTGACGCCAGCAATAGTCTCCAGCCATTTTTCCTGAGGGTTCCAATGACTCACCACGCCACCCACGTCACCGATGCCACGCCGGAACAGGTCCGTGCCTGGTTTGAAGCCGGCGAAATCCTGCTCATCGACGTTCGCGAGGTCAACGAGTACGCCGCCGAGCGCATCCACGGCGCGCTGCTCTATCCGCTTTCGACGTTCGACCCGAAGGCCATCCCGCTGGAGGGTCGCAAGCTGGTCCTGCAGTGCGGTTCGGGCAAACGCTCGCTGATGGCCGCGCACAAGCTGCAGGCAGCGGGATTCGGCCAGCTCACGCACCTCGCGGGAGGCATCCAGGCCTGGAAGGCCGCGGGATTGCCGACCATCCGCATCGATCTTCAGACCGGGCGCGTCGTCGATGACGGCCGCCGTTGAGACCAGAGGAGGTCCTTGTAATGAGTATCGACAGAATAGTGCTTGCAGTCGCCGGCACGATGGTTCTCCTGAGCCTGCTGCTCGGCCACTTCGTCAGCTCCTACTGGTACTGGTTCACCGCCTTCGTCGGCGCCAACCTGCTGCAGTCTGCGTTCACGGGTACCTGCCCGCTGGTTCTTATCCTGCGCAAGGTCGGCGTCCACCCCGGCGCTGCATTCTGATTCCCGCCGGAGAACGCAATGAGATGGACTGATCCCGCGGCGGCGATGGCGGCATTGCTGCTCCTGTCCGTTCCGAGCGCGCCGGGCATCGCCGCGCCGAAGCTTGCGACCATCACGGTCGGCGAGGAGCCCGGCATGATGGAGCGGATGCTCGACGGCACCGTCGAGGCGGTCCATCAGGCAACCATCTCTGCGCAGACAGCCGGCCGGGTCACCGAAATCAAGGTGGACGTGAACGACTACGTGCCCGCCGGCACGATCGTGATGCGACTGCGCAGCACCGAGCAGGTGGCGGGTCTGAGTCAGGCACAGGCGGCGCTCAAGGAGGCCACTGCCCGCGAGAGCGAGGCGCAGACGCGCTACGACCGGATCCGCGACATGTATTCGCGCCAGGTCGTAGCCAAGGCCACGCTCGACGAGGCGACGGCTGCGCGGGACGCCGCCGCGGCACGGTTGGTGGCGGCGCGGGCAGGGCTCGATGCGGCCCGGGAAGGCGTGTCCTACACCGAGATCCGTGCGCCATACGCGGGCGTCGTGACGCAGAAATTCGTGCAGGTCGGTGAGACCGTCGCGCCGGGCACGCCACTGCTCGCCGGGGCGTCCCTCGATGCGCTGCGGGTGATCGTCGAGATTCCGCAGAGCATCGTCGAGCAGGTGCGCGCGCAGAACAAGGCCGCCGTGTACGTGGATGGCCGGCGGATCGAATCCACCGCCATCACGTTCTATCCGTCCGCTGCGCCGCAGACCAATACCTTCCGCGCCCGGATCGAGTTGCCGCAGGACCTGCCGGGCCTCGCGCCAGGCATGTTCGTCAAGGTCGGGTTCGTCACCGGTGAGCTGCAGCGTTTGCTGGTGCCGCGTGCCGCGATCGTCGAACGCAGCGAGATGCGTGCGGTCTACGTCGTCGCGCCAGACGGCCGGGTAGCGCTGCGGCAAGTAAGGCTCGGTCACGCGAGCGGTAACCGGGTCGAAATCCTGGCTGGGCTTGCCGCGGGCGATCGCGTAGCGGTAGATCCGACGGCCGCAGGTATCCAGGCACGACAACCGGCGCCGCAGCATGACTGAGAAGCTCGGCATCAGCGGCCGGCTCGCCGCGTTCTTCCTCGACAACCAGTTGACGCCGTTGCTCGCTCTCTCGGCGCTGCTGCTCGGCATCTTCGCCGTGCTGGTCACGCCCCGCGAGGAAGAGCCGCAGATCAACGTCACGATGGCGAACGTCATCGTGCCTGCCCCCGGGGCAAGCGCCAACCAGGTCGAGACCCTGGTGGCCACGCCGATGGAGAAGGTCCTCGCCGAGATCTCCGGCGTGAAGCACATCTATTCCGTCTCGCGTCCCGGTGCCGCGGTGCTGACCGTGCAGTTCGAAGTCGGCGAGGACCGGACCAGCGCGATCGTCAGGCTCTATAACGCAATCTATTCCAATCAGGACTGGCGTCCGGCCGACGTCGGCATCCTCCAGCCGCTGGTCAAGCCGAAGGGCATCGACGACGTGCCGATCCTGAGCGTGACGCTCTGGACCAGGGATCCGCAGCGCGGCGCCTACGAGCTCAGGCAGGTTGCCCACGCCATCGAGGCCGAGGTCAAGCGTGTTCCCGGCACGCGCAACGTCTACACCATCGGCGGCCCCGACGAGACGGTGCACGTCACGCTCGACCCGCAGCGTCTCGCTGGTTACGGCCTCACGGTGAGTGAACTCGCCGACTCGCTGCGGGCTGCGAATGTCGTGCAGCACGCGGGCTCGCTGGTTGCAAACGGCGGCAACGTGCCGGTGCAGGCCGGCGAATTCCTCGCGGACCGCGACGAGGTCGCGCAGCTGGTCGTCTCGGTGCGCGAGGGCAGGCCGGTCTACCTGCAGGACGTCGCGACCATCACCGCCGGCCCCGACCAGCCCGAGCAATACGTGACGTTCGGCGCCGGCCCGGCGGGTGCGCAGAAGGGCATCGACCTGGCCGGGACGGCGCCGGCCGTCACGCTCGCGGTCTCGAAGAAGCCCGGCGAAAACGCCATCGACGTCACCAATGCGGTGCTGCGGCGGATCGAGCAGCTGCGCGGCTCCTACATCCCCGAGGGAGTGGAGACGACGGTCACCCGCAACTACGGGGAGACCGCGAACGACAAGGCGCTGAAACTCATCCAGAAGCTGATGTTCGCGACGGCCTCCGTCGTGCTGCTCGTGTGGCTCACCGTCGGCTGGCGCGAGGCGGTCGTCGTCGGCGCCGCGGTCGTCATCACCCTGGCTGCGACGTTGTTTGCTTCCTGGGCCTATGGCTTCACGATCAACCGCGTGTCGCTGTTCGCGCTGATCTTCTCGATTGGCATCCTGGTGGACGACGCGATCGTCGTGGTGGAGAACATCCACCGCCACATGGGATTCGGCGGCGGTCCGCTGGGCCAGATCATCCCGCGCGCGGTGGACGAGGTGGGCGGTCCGACGATCCTGGCGACGTTCACTGTGATCGCAGCCCTGCTGCCGATGGCGTTCGTCAGCGGACTGATGGGCCCGTACATGAGCCCGATCCCGATCAACGCCAGCATGGGGATGCTGATCTCGCTGGCCATCGCGCTGGTGTTCACGCCGTGGTTCTCGAAGCGGATGCTCGCGCATGCGGGCGTACATCCCGCCGGGCAGGGCGAAGACACGCGCCTGCAGCGCTTCTTCGAGCGGACCATCGCGCCATTCCTGCGCGGCGACGACGCGCGCCGCCGCCGGCACAAGCTCTACCTCGGCACGCTGGCCGCGATCCTGGTCGCCGTCGCCATGGTCGCAGTGCAGTGGGTCGTCATGAAGATGCTGCCTTTCGACAACAAGTCGGAGTTCCAGGTCGTCGTCGACATGCCCGAGGGTGCCGCGCTCGAGGAGACAGGCCGCGTGCTGGACGAACTCGCGGCCGAGATCGTCAAGCTGCCGGAAGTGACCGACTACCAGATTTACGCCGGCACGTCGGCACCGATCAATTTCAATGGCCTGGTCCGGCAGTACTACCTGCGCTCCGGCCACGAGCTCGGCGACATCCAGGTCAACCTGGTGGACAAACACCACCGCGACCGGAAGAGCCACGAAATTGCGCTCGCAGTGCGCCCGGCGCTGGCGCAGATCGGCCGCAAGCACGGTGCAGCGGTAAAGATCGTCGAAGTGCCGCCCGGTCCGCCGGTGCAGGCGCCGCTGGTAGCCGAGATCTACGGTCCGTTCTACGGCGAGCAGCAGCAGCTGGCGCGCGAAGTCCGCAAGGTGTTCGACGCCAAGCCGCAGATCGTGGACGTCGACGACAGCCTCGAGGCGCCGAACCCGCGCCTGGTCGTGCGCATCGACCGGCAGAAGGCCGCATTGCTTGGCGTGAGCCAGGCCGAGGTCGTGCAGGTGCTGGCGGCGGGCCTCGGCGGCCTCGATGCGACGTACGTGCAGATCGGACGTGAAAACTACCCGATCCCGGTCCGGCTGGAACTCGACGTGCCGGACAAGGCCGACCTGGCCAGTGTCCTTTCGCTGCAGGTCCGCTCCCGCAGCGGCGCGAGCATCGCGCTGTCGGAAGTCGCAAGCGTCGAACGCAAGCCCTGGGACAACGCGATCTATCACAAGGACCTGTTGCCGCTTGCCTTCGTCACCGCGGACTCCGTCGGCGAGACTGACAGCCCGCTGTACGGCATGTTCGACCTGGTCGGGGCGCTCGAGCGCCAGCTGCCCGCGGGCGCGGAACTCGAGCAGCGCTTCTTCAGCCCGCCGGCCGACCCCTATCGGCCGAGCCTCAAGTGGGATGGCGAGTGGCAGATCACGTTCGAGACGTTCCGCGACATGGGGCTCGCGTACTCGGTCGGCCTGATCCTGATCTACCTGCTGGTCGTCGCACAGTTCGGTTCATACGCCGTGCCGCTGGTGATCATGGCGCCGATTCCGCTCACGATCATCGGCGTGATGCCGGGACATGCGCTGCTCGGCGCGCAGTTCACCGCCACGTCCATGATCGGCATGATCGCGCTTGCCGGCATCATCGTCCGCAACTCGATCCTGCTGGTGGACTTCATCAACGTCGAGCTGGCGCAAGGGCGGGAACTGGCCGACGCGGTCATCCGCTCGGCGGCCGTGCGTGCGCGGCCCATCGCGCTTACCGCGGTGGCCGCCATGACCGGCGCGTTCTTCATCCTCGACGATCCCATCTTCAACGGGCTCGCCGTGTCGCTGATCTTCGGCATCCTCGTCTCGACGGCGCTGACGCTGGTGCTGATCCCGATCCTCTATTTCAGCTATCGCAACCGCGCGCTCAAGGCCGCGTGACGGCCAGGGGGAATGCAGTCATGGCAAAGGTCGTAATTCTCGGCGCAGGCCTCGGTGGCGTCGCCTGCGCCTACGAAATGAAGAAGAAGCTCGGCGCCGCGCACCAGGTGACGCTGGTCGGCAGCTCGCCGTACTTCGAGTTCACGCCATCCAACCCATGGGTCGCGGTCGGCTGGCGCAAGCCCGAGCAGACGCGCGTCGAACTTGCCGGGCCGCTGGCCGACAAGAACGTGCGCTGGCTGCCGCAGTCCGTGCAGACGATCGACGCGGGTGCGTCGAAGCTCCTGTTCAAGGACGGCACCGAGGAGCCGTACGACTACCTCGCCATAACGACCGGTCCGAAGCTCGCGTTCGAGGAAGTACCGGGCCTGGGCCCCGACGGCCACACCGTGTCGATCTGCACGCAGGCGCATGCACTCGCGGCCTGGGAGCAGTACCAGGAGTTCGTGAAGAACCCTGGCCCGATCGTGGTGGGCGCCGCAGGCAGCGCCAGTTGCTTCGGTCCCGCCTACGAGATGGCGATGATCCTCGACACCGACCTGCGCCGACGCAAGATCCGCGACAAGGTGCCGATGACGTATGTGACGTCGGAGCCTTACATCGGCCACATGGGCCTGGGTGGCGTGGGCGACAGCAAGGGACTCATGGAGTCGACGCTGCGCCAGCGCCACATCCAGTGGGTCACGAACGCGAAGGTCACCTCGGTCGAGCCCGGCACGGTCAACGCCACCGAGTTCAACGAGGACGGCGCGGCGCGCAAGGAGCACAAGCTGCCGTTCAGGTTCGCGATGATCCTGCCGGCGTTCAAGGGTGTCGACGCAGTGGCCGGAGTCCCGGACCTGTGCAATCCGCGCGGCTTCGTCCTGATCGACGAGCACCAGCGCAGCAAGAAGTATCCGAACATCTTTTCGGCCGGCGTCTGTGTCGCCATTCCGCCGGTCGAGGTCACGCCGGTGCCGACCGGCGCACCGAAAACGGGCTTCATGATCGAGTCGATGGTATCGGCGATCTGCGAGAACGTGGCGGCCGATATCGCCGGTCGCAAGGCGGAAGCGCGCGGAACCTGGAACGCGATCTGTCTCGCGGATTTCGGCGACACTGGCACCGCGTTCGTCGCGCTGCCGCAGATTCCGCCGCGCAACGTCACCTGGGCGCGCGAGGGCAAGTGGGTGCACGTCGCCAAGATCGCGTTCGAGAAGTATTTCCTGCGCAAAGTGCAGACCGGATCGATCACCCCGATCTACGAGAAGTATGTCCTCAAGGTGCTGGGTATCGAGGCCCTGAAGCAATGACCCTGAACCGGATGATCCTGCGCTGGTCCGTTGCGTTCGTCCTGTGCAGCGCTGCCGCCGGGGCGGCGCGTGCCGAAACGCTGACGGATGCGTGGGCGTTGGCCCTGCAGCAGGATCATTCGCTCGCGGCGGCGCGCAACCGGGCCGAGGCTGCGGGCTTCGAGGCGCAGGCGGCGCGCGCGCAGCGCTGGCCGACAGTCGCCGTAGGGGGCTCCTATACCCAGCTCGACGACTCGCCCGCGTTCGATTTCTCGTTTACCGGCCTGCCGCTCACGCCCCCCGAACTGTTCAAGGACGACAACTTCCTGATGGGCTCGGCCACCGTCACGGTGCCGCTGTTCACGAGTGGACGCATCTCGTCGAGTATCGCCGCAGCCGAGGCGCGCGAGCGCGGCGTCGGCGCCCAGGTGTCGGCGGCGACGTCCGACGTCAAGCTCGCGGTCGCAGACGCCTATGTCGGCGTGCTGCGCGCCCGCAAGGCGCACGGTGTCGCGAGCAGCAACGTGCAGACGCTCGAGGCACTGAACCGCGATACCGCCAGCATGTTCGAGCGCGAGCTGGTGCCCAAGAACGAGTTGCTCGCGGTGCAGGTGGCGCTGGCCGATGCGCGCCAGAACGAATTGCGCGCGGCGAATGCGGCCGAAGTCGCGGCGGCCTCCTACAACCGTCGCCTGGGCGCGCCGCTCGACCGGCCGGTGGAGTTGAGCGAGACGCTCGCTGTGCCCGCCGAGCTGCCACAGGACCTGCCGGCGCTGGTGGAGCAGGCGAAGTCGCGTCGCACGGAACTCGCCGCGTTCGACGCGCAGGCGGAGACCTACGGCCAGCTTGCACGCACCGAGCGTTCGCGCGTACTGCCGCAATTCGCCTTGAGCGGTGGTTACCAGTACCTGGAGAACCAGTTCCTCGATGACGAGACGGTCGGCATGGCAGGCATCGGCGTGCAGTGGGCGATGTTCGACGGCGGCCAGTCGCGCAAGCGGGCGGCGGCGCTCGATCGCAACCGTCGCGCGACGGAGCAGCAGCGCGCGGACGCGTCCAGCCAGATCGAGCTGCAGGTGCGGCAGGCATACCTCGGCATCCAGGAATCGCGCCAGCGGGTAATCGTCACCGCGCAGGCTGCGGAGCAGGCGGACGAGAACCTCCGCATCGCCCGCGAACGCTACACCTCGGGTCTCGGCACGCAGACGCAATTGCTCGAAGCGGAGACGCTGCGGGTGCAGGCGCTCAAGAACCGGGACGACGCCACGCTCGATGCCGGGCTGGCGCAGCTGCGGCTCGCTCGCGCCGTCGGGGCGCTCTGAAGCGACGAGTCAGCAAGGAAAGTAAGGGCAGGGATCGGCGGGCCGGGTCTTCCTGGCCGCCCCATGTCGAACGCCGATGCTCGAGCGCAGGTGCGAAGCGGCACCCCCGTTCTGTCGCCACTTCGCTGGCACCATCGCTTCGCGCCCGCTCGGGCGAGGATCGCCGTGAATCGCACAGTTCCTCTGGGCGATTCACGAAGCGCGTGAGACCCTGGGGCGGCCAGGAAGACCCGACCCGCCGATCCCTGCCCAGATACCTTCCGGCGGATCGTCCTCTCAGTCCGCCCGCAACGCACGACCGAGCCGCTTGCTGCCGAGTGCCGGCGTGAAGTCGGCACCGTCCCAGACTTGTTCGCCGGCAATGAACACCGCGGTGACGACGCCGTCGGAACGGTTGACCAGTTGCTCGTGCTCGAAAATGTCCCGGTACACCATGCGCCGGTTCGCGTCGGTGTCGTACGTCTGCAGTGACTCCGGATCGAGGAGCACCACGTCCGCCTGTGCTCCGACATCGAGCCTGCCCGCGTCCACGCCGAAGAACTCCGCGGGCTCGCGTGTCAACCGTCGCACGGCCTTTGCGACCATCTCGAGCGATTCGCGCGCCGCGATCTGCAGCGTGAGCAGGTTGCCGTCGAAAAACGCGAGATTGATCAGGTGCGCGCCGCTGTCGTTGAACCCCGGCAGCAGGTGTGGATGGAACAGCAGGTCGCGCAGGATTTCCGGTCGATCGTTCGCGACGATGAAATACCAGCGCAGGTCCCGGTCGTAGCGCCGGAACAAGTGCAGCAGGAATTCGCCTTCCTTGCGCAACGGGCTCGGGAACGAATCGAACGCGTCGGATTCCGTAGCGCTGCGCGCAGCGGAGCGATCTCCCGCGTGAAATCGCAACAGGCGTCGACGCACCGCGCCGAACGACTCGCCGCACCATTCCGGCACCGGCGCGCGCTCGATGTGCAGCGCGTCGAGATCGCGGTTGAACGTCGAGACTGCGCC
>JBAVJR010000263.1:0-9478 GCA_049687855.1 Steroidobacteraceae bacterium
TGCATGGGTGTCCTTTTGAACGGGGGGCGAGTCTAACCCACCGCTTCGGCAGCGCGGGGCGGTTCGGGGTCGCGCAGCAGGTCGCGCAGCGTCGTCTGCGACAGACTGGCACGCATCGCGTCGTCAGCCAGGCGAGCGGCATTGTCGGCCGGGGGCAACCGCCTGGGCTCGGGGCTGCGCGGGTTGGGCGTTTCATGCCGGACCGCATCGAGGATTTCTGCGAGCGTGATGCTGCCGAGGTCGCGGCCCGGAGCCACGGTGTCGTCTTCGGCCGTGAGCACGAGGCCGCGGTGCTCCAGCAGCGACAACTCGCCGTCGAGCACCGACGCGGGCACGTCCATGTGGTCGGCGAGGTCCGACACCTTCCAGCGCGGTCCTCCGGCGAGGAAGCGCTCGCCGAGCAGGTACATCGCGCCGAGCGCGATGCGTTCGCGCAGCGCACTGGTCGTCGGAATGTCGCCGTGGCCGGTGCGCAGGTGCTCGGGGTGCTGCACGTAGAAGCTCAGCTGCCCGCCGAGCAGCATGATCAGCCAGCTCAAGTGCAGCCACACCATGAACAGCAGCACGATCGCGAAGCCGGCATAGATGTTCGCCGCCTGCGTCGCGTACACCGCGATGCGCGTGAAGATCGCGCCGACGCCAACCCATGCGGCGCCGCCGAACATCGCCCCGATGAACGCCGCACGCCAGCGCACGCGCGTGTTCGGCATGTAGATGTACAGGAACCAGAACAGGCCGATGATCAGCACGTAAGGTGCGTAGTGGCCGCGCAGCCCCGGCGTGCCGGTCAACCCGGAGACCCGTGCCACCATGGCGCTGGTCTCGATGCGCGTGAGCAGCACCACGGCGGCGACCGTCAGGATCGGCCCGACGAGCATGATGACCATGTACTCGGTGGCGCGCCTGGCGAGGCTCCGCGGCCGCTCGACGTGCCAGGTGAAGTTGAGCGCGCCTTCGATCTTCTGGATCATCACGATCACGGTGTAGAGCAGGATCACGAAGCCGACCGTGCCGAGCACCGTCGTCTGCGCGTTTTCGACGAACTGCATGATCTTGACCGTGAGCTCGGTGCCTTTTTCGCCGAGCGGCCGCAGGAACTCGAACAGCACCGGCTCGAGCTCGCGGTGATAGCCGAAGGCCTTGAGCACCGAGAACGACACGGCGACGACCGGCACCATTGCGAACAGCGAGGAATACACCAGTCCCATGGCGCGCAGGCCGAGGTCGCCGCCTAACAGGTCGCGCAGCAGCGCGTAGACGTACGCCAGCGGCGTCGTGACAAGCTGGACCGCGCGGCTGGCGGTCTGCTCCGGCCAGTCGAACAGCCAGTGCTCGAAACGGTGCTGCAGCGAGCGGAAGGGGGTGAGGGCGTCGGTCAAGAAGAATCCAGTGGCGGTGGCCGGCGAAAGCGTTGCACGGCTCGCTGCGGCAGGCAAGCTCAGACCGGTTCTCGGGCACAATGCCGTGACCCGGACGAATCCATGACGCAAACCGGCAGCACGAGGCCCAACCGTTGACGATCAGTCGCCGCGCCGAAACACGTTACCCGGCCCGCATCGTCTGCCTGACCGAGGAGACGACCGAAACGCTGTACCTCCTCGGCGAGGAAGACCGCATCGTCGGCATCTCAGGCTTCACCGTGCGGCCGCCGCGGGCCCGCAAGGAGAAGCCGAAGGTCTCCGCGTTCATCAGCGCGAAGATCGACAAGATCCTGGCGCTCGAACCCGACCTCGTGCTCGGCTTTTCGGACCTGCAGGCCGACATCGCCGCGGAACTCATCCGGCACGGCGTCGAGGTGCACGTCTTCAACCAGCGCAGCGTCGCAGAGATCCTGCGCGTGATCCGCATGCTGGGCGGCATGATCGGGTGCGAGGCGAAGGCCTCGGCGCTGGCCGCCGAGCTGGAGGGTGGGCTGGACGCGATACGCGCCACTGCAGCCACCTTTCCGCGCCGGCCGTGCGTCTATTTCGAAGAATGGGACGAGCCGCAGATCTCCGGTATCCGCTGGGTGTCGGAACTCGTCGGCATCGCGGGTGGCGACGACATCTTCCCGGAACTCGCAGCCTGTGGCCTCGGCAGGGACCGCATCATCGCCGACCCGCTGGAGGCCGTGCGGCGCGCGCCGGACGTCATCTTCGGTTCGTGGTGCGGCAAGAAGTTCTCGGCACGCAACGTTGCGGCGCGTCCAGGCTGGCAGGCCGTGCCGGCCGTGCGTGATCGCGAGCTGCACGAAGTGAAGTCGTCGATCATCCTGCAACCGGGACCGGCAGCGCTCACTGACGGCGTGCGCGAACTGCACCGCGTGATCGCGGCGTGGGCGGCGAAGCACGCGTGATCGCGTGCCCAGGCGCAGCGCTTTGCGCTACGCCGTCAGCCGCCGCAGCGCTTCCTCGTACTTCTCGCTGGTGCGCTGGATCACGTGCGCCGGGAGCTTCGGGCCCGGCGCGGTCTTGTTCCAGTCGAGCGTTTCGAGGTAATCGCGCACGAACTGCTTGTCGAACGAAGGCGGGCTCGTGCCCGGCGCGTACGTGTCCATCGGCCAGAAACGCGACGAGTCGGGCGTGAGCGCTTCGTCGATCAGAGTCAGGCGCCCGCCGTTCTCCTCGTCGACGCCGAATTCGAACTTGGTGTCGGCAATGATGATGCCGCGCGTGAGCGCATGCGCGGCCGCAAACTTGTACAGCGCGATCGCCGTGTCGCGCACCTGGGCCGCGCGATCGGCACCGATCACCCGGGCGATCTCGTCGAACCCCACGTTCTCGTCGTGGTGCCCTTTCGGCGCCTTGGTGGACGGCGTGAAAATCGGCTCCGGCAGCCGGTCTGCCATGCGCAGTCCGGCGGGCAGCTTGATGCCGCAGATCCCGCCGGTGTGCTGGTAGTCCTTCCAGCCGGAACCAATCAGGTAACCGCGCACCACGGCCTCGACAGGCAACGCCCGCAGCTTGCGCACGACGATTGCGCGGTCGGCGAGACGGGCACGATCGCCGGCGTCCGGCACCACTTGCGCAAGGTCCGCGCGCGCGGGCGCGGCGAGGTGATTCGGCACGATATGACCCGTGCGCGCGAACCAGAAGTTGGAAATGCTCGTGAGCACGCGGCCTTTGCCCGGAATCGGGTCGGGCAGCACCACGTCGAACGCGCTCAGGCGGTCGGTGGTGACGATCAGCATGTGCCGGTCGTCGCCCGGGATCGCGTAGATGTCACGCACCTTGCCCTGGTGGATGCGCGTGAGACCGTGCAGGTTCGACTCGTGCATCGGCGGGGAGCCGCCGGTTGCAGAGTTTGCGGAGGGATTCGAGCCAGGCGTGGGCATGGACATGGTGGAGCCGCCGGTGCTGTTAATATGCCTTGATGGTCGGCCACAGCGACGCAACGTCCTGACCGACCACCCATTGTAACGACTCCCGGGAAGGGGCACGTCCCCGCGCACATGCTCGAAGGCTGGTACGGCAAGATCCTCGGCGCGATCCTGGGCTACGTCATCGGCCGCGGGCTGCTGGGCGCCATCGTCGGACTCGTGCTGGGCCACCAGTTCGACGTCGCCGCCAGGCGCAACCGGGGTGGATCTGCCTCCGGTCGAGGCACGGCCGACCCCGCCGAACTGCGCCGCGCATTCTTCGAGGCCACGTTCCAGGTCATGGGCCACGTCGCCAAGAGCGACGGCCGCGTCACCGAGCAGGAGATCGACGCCGCGCGCGAGGCCATGCGACGCTTCGCGCTGGCCGAAGCCGATCGGCTGCGGGCCATCGAGTGTTTTACGGCAGGCAAGCAGGCCGACTTCCCGCTCGAGGCCACGCTCGAACGCCTGCGCAGGCTCGCGGGCAATCAGCCCGACCTGCGCCGCCTGTTCGTCCAGATCCAGCTCGAGGCCTCGATCAAGGGCAACGGTCTCGGCGACCGGCCGCGCGCCGTCTTCCAGCGCATCTGTCGCGCGCTCGGCATTTCCCCGCTCGAATTCGCTGCGCTCGAAGCCATGCTGCGCATGCACGCGGGTGACTACGGCTACGGTCCGGACGGTCGGCCGTCGCAGGGTCCGGGGTTCGGCACGCGCACGAATGCGCGCCTGGCCGACGCTTACGAGGCGCTGGGCGTTGCGACGAGCGCCACGGACGCCGAGGTCACCAAGGCATTCCGCCGGCTCATGAGCCAGAATCACCCGGACAAGCTGGTCGCCCAGGGCCTGCCCGAGTCGATGATCGCGGCGGCGCACGAGCGCACGCAGCGCATCCTGGAAGCGTACGAGCTGGTGAAGACTCACCGCGGCATCAAGTGAGGATCGACATGACGACGAAGCAACAGCCCCCGTGGATCGCGCCGTCGATCCTGTCCGCCGATTTCGCCCGGCTCGGCGAGGAAGTGCGCAACGTGCTCGCGGCAGGCGCGGACGTCGTCCACTTCGACGTGATGGACAACCATTACGTGCCGAACCTCACGATCGGGCCGCTGGTATGCGAAGCACTGCGCAAGCACGGCATTACTGCGCCGATCGACGTACACCTGATGGTGAAGCCGGTCGACCGCATCATCCCGGACTTTGCGAAGGCCGGCGCCAGCTACATCACGTTCCACCCGGAAGCGAGCGAGCACATCGACCGCACGCTGGGATTGATTCGCGAAAACGGCTGCAAGTCCGGGCTGGTGTTCAATCCCGCGACGCCGTTGCACTACCTCGACTACGTGCTCGACAAGGTCGACCTGGTGCTGCTGATGTCGGTGAACCCGGGATTCGGCGGCCAGTCGTTCATTCCGTCGACGCTGCCCAAGATTGCCGAAGTGCGGAAGATCATCGACCGCAGCGGGCGCGACATCCGGCTGGAAGTGGACGGCGGCATCAAGGTCGACAATATCGGTGCGGTCGCGGCGGCGGGTGCCGACACGTTCGTCGCCGGTTCGGCGATCTTCAACGCCAAGGATTATGCAGCGACGATCGCGGCGATGCGGGAGCGCATCGCGGCGAAGGGGTAGCGGAAGGGCAGGAAGGGCAGGAAGGGGTTGGTCGGAACGGAGCGCGTCAAGCGCGTTCGCCACCCCGCAAACGAACACTCCCGCCGCAGCGGGAGTGTTCTTCGCTCAAGACGACGATCAGTCCTCGTCGTCCTCATCATCCTCGTCGTCCGGCGCCGTCGTCGCCTTCTTGGCGCGCAGCGCCATAGCAGCCGTGCCACCGCCTGCCGCCAGCGACATGGCCGCGGCCTTGCCCTTCAGCCGCGGGCGCACGCCGTAAACGACCATGGTCTTGCCACGCGCGGTGAGCAGGCCCTGCTCCTCGAGCACTTTCAGCACGCGGCCCGCCATTTCACGCGAGCAACCGACCAGGCGCGACAGCTCCTGCCGGCTGACCTTGATCTGCGTGCCTTCCGGGTGCGTCATTGCGTCCGGCTCGTTGCACAGGTCCATGATCGCGTGCGCGACCCGCCCCGTGACGTCGACGAAGGCCAGGTCGCCCAGCTTACGGTTGGTGCGGTCGAGGCGGCTTGCCAGCTGCGTGGCCAGCTCGAACAGCAGAGTGGGGCTTTCGGCCGCAATCTGCCGGAAGCGCGGGTAGGTCATCTCCGCGAGTTCGCACTGCGTCCGCGTGCGCACCCAGGCGCTGCGGGCAGGCTGGTCGTTGAACAGGCCCATTTCGCCGAAGAACTGGCCCTTGTTCAGGTACGCCAGCACCATCTCGTTGCCTTCCTCGTCCTCGATCAGGACTTCGACCGAGCCCTTGACGACGTAGTAGAGGACGTCGGGCACGTCGCCCGCGTGGATGAGGACCGTCTTGGACGGCACGGCCCGGATGCGGCAATAGCTCAGGAAGCGATTGATCGCGGGAATATCACTCAGGGGTCTACCGCCGGTTTCCATGCTCCCTTCCTGTGTTGGCGCCCGTTTATGTCAAAAGGCTGCGAAGCTTTTAATATAAAGCCGCGCCACGCCGCAAGTTTCTGACGTCACAGGTGGTACGCGGCCCGTGTCATCAGCCGGGCTGTCCGGCGCATAAGCGCGCGCACCGGGCGGGGAAGACCCATCGCGCCCTTGCTGCGCGCCTCGTTGGCGTGGCGATCCTCGTCGGCCTTCATTTGCGCAACGATGCGCCGGGAACGCTCGTCGCCCGGCGGCAGTTCGTGCAGGTGCGAATCGAGGTGCTCGACCACCTGTTTCTCGGTTTCCTCGACGAAACCGAGGCTGGTCCGGTCCCCGCTGATGCCCGCCAGGGCGCCAATCGCGAAGGATCCCGCGTACCAGACGGGAGCGAGCAGGCTCGTCCGGCTGCCAAGTTCCCGCACGCGCCGCTCGCACCAGGCCAGGTGATCGGTTTCGTCCCGTGCGGCCGCCAGCATCTGTTCCCGGATTTCCGGCTTGCGGGCCGTCGCGGCCTGCCCGTGATAGAGCGCCTGGGCCGCGATTTCCCCCGCGTGATTCACTCGCATGAGCGCGGCCGCGTGCTGCCGTGCGGCCTGGTCAAGGACGGTCTCCGCGACCCCCTGGTCGGGAAACGGGCGGACCGAGACGTTGGCGGCCGCCACGGTGCGCAGGCCGCGGTCGATTTCCTGGATCAGGCGGTCCGCCAGGCCGAGGCGGCGGGCAGGGACGGGGTTCTGGGGGCTCATGAGCACACAGTATAGCGGCCCGGCGGTCGCATCCCGGAGGGCCGCAGCGGACGGGCCAGGCCCGTTGCAACCCGTGCTTTGCATTGGCCGAACCGCTGCGATAGAATTCGCGGCTCTCTGCATGGCAGACAGGGCCTGGAGCCTTTCCGATGACCACCGTTTTCGCACACCCCGAGAAGGTGCGGCGTGACTGGTTTGTGGTGGATGCGAGCGGTAAGACGCTCGGCCGCCTCGCCACTCAGCTCGCCTTCCGCCTCCGCGGCAAGCACAAGCCGCAGTACACGCCGCACGTCGATACCGGCGATCACATCATCGTGATCAACGCCGAAAAGATCGCCGTGACCGGCAACAAGCTCACGGACAAGGTGTACTACTGGCACACCGGCGCGATCGGCGGCATCAAGAGCCGCACGCTCGACAAGATGCTGGAACAGCATCCCGAGCGCGTGATCGAACTCGCGGTCAAGGGCATGCTGCCCAAGAATCCGCTGGGCCGCGCCATGTTCAAGAAGCTGCACGTGGTTACGGGCGCCAAGCACGCCCACGCCGCGCAGCAGCCGAAGCCGCTCGACATCTGAGGCCTGACAGCACATGCCTGCAAACACCAATTACGGCACCGGCCGCCGCAAGTCCTCCACGGCGCGGGTTCACCTGCACCCGGGCACCGGCAAGATCAACATCAACGGCCGCACGATCGAAGAGTTCTTCGGTCGCACGACGTCGCGCATGATCGTGCGCCAGCCGCTCGAGGTCGTGCAGATGTCTGACCGCTTCGACGTGGTCGCCAACGTCGCCGGCGGCGGCATGACCGGCCAGGCCGGCGCGATCCGTCACGGCATCACGCGCGCGCTGATGGAATACGACGAAGCGTTCCGCAAGCCGCTGCGCACCGCCGGCTTCGTGACGCGCGACGCGCGCGAAGTCGAGCGCAAGAAGGTCGGCTTCCGCAAGGCGCGGCGCGGAACACAGTTCTCCAAGCGCTAACCAGCGCGCGGGTGCGGGCGGCGGTCAGGGCGCTGCTTGCAGGAATCCCCGCAACGGTTCCTTTGGGGGATCGTCTAGCGGTAGGACTACGGACTCTGACTCCGTCAACCTAGGTTCGAATCCTAGTCCCCCAGCCAAAAATGAATGGGCCCGCCTCGCGCGGGCCTTTTCATTTTTGAACGCGCGGGGACCAGGACGACGAACCTAGGGCCCCTAGGTTCGAACACATCGCGTCAGCGATGGGTGACGTTGCGGTTTCGTGGCGCGTCGCGAGTGGCGCGACCGCGCGTAACGCAACCGCAACGGCCCCAGCGGGGCGCGCACCGGCGCAGCGCGCGCAATCCTAGTCCCCCAGCCAAATCAAAAGGGCTCGCTGCGAAAGTAGCGGGCCTTTTTGCCTGGCGCGGGGACGGGGCGACCTGCCAGGACCCGCGTTCGAACGCCGCGCAGCGTCCAACGCAGGCGCTCGCCGACTAGCGATCCAGCGGGCTCAGCACCGCGTTCGCGCCCTTGCGCATCACGTGCGTGTAAACCTGGGTCGTCTTGACGTCCTTGTGGCCGAGCAGTTCCTGGACCGTGCGGATGTCGTAGCCGCGCTCGAGCAGGTGCGTGGCGAAGCTGTGGCGGAACGTGTGGCACGACGCCGGCTTGTCGATGCCCGCCGTCTTCACCGCCCACCTGACATGACGCTGCACGGTATCTGGCAGCAAGTGATGCCGGCGAACGGCGCCGCTGCGTGGATCGCGTGAGGCTGACTTCGCAGGGAACACGTACTGCCAGCCCCATTCGAACGGTGCGGCCGGATACTTGCGCTCGAGTGCGAACGGCAACTCGACGCCGCCGTGGCCGCGCTTCATCGCCTGCGCATGCTGTGCGCGCACTACATCGAGATGGCGCTGCAATGGCTCGACGATCACCTCCGGCAGGATCGTCACGCGGTCTTTGCTGCCCTTGCCACTGCGGACGATGAGTTGACGCAGATCGAAGTCGACGTCCTTCACCCGCAGCCGCAACGCCTCCTGCAGGCGCAGACCGCCACCGTAGAGGATCGACCCGATGAGCCAGTATTCGTCCGCGAGCTCAGCGAGGACGGCGCGCACTTCCTTGTGCGTCATTACGACCGGCAGCCGGCGCGAAGGCTTCGCGCGTACGACGTCCTTGAGCCACGGCAATTCGAGTTCGAGCACCTTTTGGTACAGGAACAGCAGGGCGGCCAGGGCCTGGTTCTGCGTCGCTGCCGACACCTTGCGAGTGACGGCAAGGTGAGTCAGAAACGCCTCGACCTCGGGAGCTCCCATCGTGCGCGGATGCCGTTTGTCGTGGAACAGGATGAATCGACGCACCCACTGCAAGTACTGCTGCTCCGTGCGATAGCTGTAGTGCAATGTGCGGAGCTTGTCCCGCACCTGGTCGAGCAGGCGGCGAGGGCGGCGAGGGCGGCAGGCCGGAGCCGGGTCGTTATGCGGATCCATGCGGCCTAATCATTCCG
The DNA here is from genome assembly GCA_049687855.1 of Steroidobacteraceae bacterium. Taxonomy (GTDB): domain Bacteria; phylum Pseudomonadota; class Gammaproteobacteria; order Steroidobacterales; family Steroidobacteraceae; genus RPQJ01. The sequence continues at coordinate 9,067 of JBAVJR010000263.1, forward strand.
CGCCATTTGACGGACGAAAACATCGGTGGTCTATTTAGACCAGAGACTTACAAGGACTGTTACCCCCATATGCGGCGGATTTGCGGCGAAAGACCCGAACGAGATCCGGCTCAGTCCACGCCAATGTTCCTGCCTAATTGCTGTTGGACCCCGAATTGAAGACCACGACGTTTCTTTTTGCCCTTCTCTTCTCGGCGGCAACTCAGGCGCTGCCGCCCGAGGCTGAGGCCGTGCAGAAATACATCCTGGAAAACGACTATCCCGAGCGTTTCAAAGATACGACCTACCGCACGCGCATCGAAGACTTGCTGATCGTCGACGTTGATGGGGATGGCGCGAAGGAAGTGGTCGTCAGCTTCCATCCTCACTATCGCCAATCACCCACGGTCGTGATCTATCGCTTGGACGAAGG
>JBAVJR010000264.1:0-2076 GCA_049687855.1 Steroidobacteraceae bacterium
GGCAGGAACTGACCATGGCCGAGATCAAGAACTACACGATGAACTTCGGCCCGCAGCATCCGGCGGCGCACGGGGTGCTGCGCCTGGTGCTCGAGCTCGACGGCGAGGTCGTGCAGCGCGCCGACCCGCACATCGGGCTGCTGCATCGCGGCACCGAGAAGCTCGCCGAGACGCGCACCTTCCTGCAGAGCGTGCCGTACATGGACCGCCTCGACTACGTGTCGATGATGGCCAACGAGCATGCCTACGTGATGGCGATCGAGCGGCTCGCCGGCGTGACGGTCCCGGAGCGCGCGCAGTACATCCGCGTGATGTTCGACGAGATCACCCGCATCCTGAACCACCTGATGTGGCTCGGTGCGCACGGCCTCGACATCGGCGCGATGACTGTCTTCCTTTACTGCTTCCGCGAGCGCGAAGACCTGATGGACTGCTACGAGGCGGTCTCGGGCACGCGCATGCACGCGACCTATTACCGCCCGGGCGGCGTCTATCGCGACCTGCCCGACACGCTGCCGAAGTACCAGCCGTCGCGCTTCCGCAGCGCGAAGGAAATCAACCGGCTGAACGAAGCGCGTTCGGGCACGCTGCTCGACTTCATCGACGATTTCACCGCGCGCTTCCCGGCCGCGATCGCCGAGTACGAGACGCTGCTCACCGACAACCGCATCTGGAAGCAGCGCACGGTCAACATCGGCGTCGTGACGCCCGAGCGCGCGCTCAACCTGGGCTTCACCGGCCCGGTCCTGCGCGGCTCCGGCATCGCGTGGGACCTGCGCAAGAAGCAGCCGTACGAAGTCTATGACCGCATGGACTTCGACATTCCCGTCGGCGTGAACGGCGACTGCTACGACCGCTACCTGGTCCGCGTCGAGGAGCTGCGCCAGTCCAATCGCATCGTCAAGCAGTGCGTCGACTGGCTCCGGAAGAACCCCGGCCCGGTCATGATCGACGATCACAAGATCGTGCCGCCGCGCCGCGAAGCGATGAAGGGCGACATGGAGTCGCTGATCCATCACTTCAAGCTGTTCACGGAAGGCTTCTGCGTTCCGGCGGGCGAGTCCTACGCCGCGGTCGAGGCGCCGAAGGGCGAGTTCGGCATTTACCTCGTGTCGGACGGCGCCAACAAGCCGTACCGCCTCAAGTGCCGCGCGCCGGGTTTCGCGCACCTCGCGGCGCTCGAGGAAATGACCGCAGGCCACATGCTGGCGGACGTGGTGGCCGTGATCGGCACCCTGGACATCGTGTTCGGAGAGATCGACCGATGAGTGACTCGCACCGTCACGCGGACACCGGCGAGGCGCTCCCGGCGCACGTGCTCGCAGAGATCGACCACTGGCTCGCCAAGTTTCCGGCCGACCGCAAGCGTTCCGCCGTGATCGCGGCGCTTCACGCCGTGCAGCACGACAAAGGTCACCTGCCGCAGGAATCGATGGACGCGGTGGCCGGGTATCTCGGCATCCCGCCGATCCAGGTGTACGAGGTCGCATCGTTCTATTCGATGTTCGAGACGAAGCCGTGTGGCCGTCACCACATCTCGGTCTGCACCAACATCTCCTGCATGCTCTGCGGCGGCGAGGACATCCTCGCGCACCTCGAGAAGCGGCTCGGGGTCAAGGTGGGCGAGAGCACGGCCGACGGCCGCTTCTACCTCAAGCAGGAAGAGGAATGCCTCGCGGCGTGCAACGGCGCGCCGATGATGATGGTCAACCACGTGTACTTCGAGCACCTGACGCCGGCGAAGGTCGATCAGATTCTCGACGATCACAAGTAAGCCGGAGTCCGACGCGTGGCCGACTGGAACGAATCGCTGAACCTCGTCTGCTTCGAGCCGCTCAAGTACGAGCGCTCGTGGGAGCTCGGGACGTACCTGAAGATCGGCGGTTACGACGCCTGGAGGAAGATCCTGGCGGAGAAGCCGCCGCGCGAGCAGGTCATCGAAGCGGTCAAGGCGTCGGGCTTGCGCGGTCGCGGCGGCGCCGGCTTCCCGACCGGCCTCAAGTGGTCGTTCATGCCGCGCAACGCCCCGATGCAGAAGTACATGGTCTGCAACTCCGACGAGAGCGAGCCCGGGAC
>JBAVJR010000265.1:0-6962 GCA_049687855.1 Steroidobacteraceae bacterium
TCCGCGCCGAGGCCGGTTGCCTGCCGAGGAATTCATCGAGCGCCGAGCGCTCCGGACCTGTGCTTGCCTGCGGTTCCATTGGGCCCTTCAGGGGAAAGTGGACGTCAGCGAACGCGGGGACGGCGCGTGTTCCCAACCCCCGCCGAGCGCCTTGTAGAGCTGCACGGTCGCCGCCGCACGGTCGGCGTGGGCGGCCGCGCGGCTGGTCTCGGTCGTGAGCAGGCTGCGCTCCGCATCGAGCAGATTGGAGAAATCGATGATGCCGGCCTGGTACTGGCTGCGCGCCAGCACGGTCGCGTTACGCGCAGCTGCTTCGGCGACGACGAGTTCGCGCTCGCGTCGTTCGGTCACGGAGATCGCGACCAACGCGTTCTCGGATTCCTCGAGCGCCACGAGCACCGTGTCGCGGTAGACGGCGAGTGCCCGGATGGCCGCAGCCCGCTGTTGTTCGACGGCAGCGCGCAGGCGTCCGCCCTGGAAGATCGGTGCGGTCAGGCCTGCCGCCAGGCTGCCGAACGAGGCATTCGTGAGATCACCCCAGTTCGACGTGTTGCCGCTGAGCGAGCCCGATAGTCCCAGCGAGGGATACAGGTCGGCTTCGCGCACACCGATGCGGGCGGTCTCGGCGATCAGCGTGCGCTCGGCGGCGGTCACGTCGGGACGCCGGCGCAGCATTTCGGCCGGGACAGCAGTATCTGCCGCGACGGCCATCGGGATCGGGGTCACGGGTTCGAACATTGCGTCGACGGTTCCCGGGGCCGAACCCGTGAGTACCGAGAGCCGGTTAAGGGCCGACGACAGTGCCTGCTCGCGCAACGGGACGGTCGCGGCGGTCTGCGCGCGCAACTGGCGCGCCTGCTCGAGATCGAGCGCGCCGACCAGCCCGGCCTGCACGCGCCACTGGACGATCTGCAGCGTCTCGTCCTGCGCCGCCAGGTTGGCCCTGGCGATTTCGAGTTGGCGTTGAGCGAGCCGCACGTCGACGTAATTCAGTGCGACCTCGGCCGCGACCGTGAGCTGCGTCGAGTGCAGGTTCGCCTCGACTGCCGCGAGGTCGGCCGTGGATGCCTGCACCGCTCGGCGTTGTCCGCCGAACAAGTCGAGTTCGTAGCGGGCGTCGAAACCGGCGTCATAGGTCGTTCGATCCGGTACCTGCGCTTCCGGACCAACGCCCATGAGTCGAGACGCGGACGTGCCGAAATCGAGCGTCGGCCACCAGCCCGCGCGAGTGCTCTGGAGCGCCGCCCGAGCTTGCCGTACCCGAGCGCCCGCCGCATCGATGGCTGTGTTGGCGGCGAGCGCCCGCTCGACCAGACGTGAGAGCACCGGATCGTCGAAGGTACTCCACCAGTCCGCGACCGATGCAGCGGTCGCGTCCGACTGCGCCGCGGAAGCCTGGAATTGAGCGGGTACCCCGAGCGATTCGGGGGCGGGGATGCGCGGCTCCGGGCCGACCGTGCATCCGGCGACGAGCAGCAGCAAGAACAGCGGAGGGGGCAGACGCGCGGGCAAGGTGCAGTCCAGGCGGAGGGCGTTCGAGCCGGATGACGGCATGATGACTACAGTACTAGAACGATTCTGCGGTCGGAACGGCATTCGCGCCGCCCGTCGATGGCCCGTACCATACCGGCTTGTCCTGCGATTTCCGAGTCACTCCATGGCCGGCGCCAGCCTCCTCGCTCTCCTAGACGACATCGCCAGCATCTTGGACGACGTCTCCGTCCTGACCAAAGCCGCCACGAAGAAGACCGCCGGGGTCCTCGGCGACGACCTCGCGCTGAACGCGCAACAGGTTGCCGGCGTGAAGGCGAACCGCGAACTCCCGGTCGTGTGGGCGGTGGCGAAGGGTTCCCTGGTCAACAAAGCCATCCTGGTCCCTGCGGCGCTCGCGATCAGTGCGATCGCGCCGTGGGCGATCATCCCGTTGCTCATGGCCGGCGGCCTGTACCTCTGCTACGAGGGTTTCGAGAAGATCTGGCACCTGCTGGTGCATCGCGCGGAGGAGGACGAGCACCGCATGGCACTGCGCAATGCCCTCGTCGATCCCGCGGCCGACCTGCGCGCGGTCGAGCAGGACAAGATCAAGGGCGCCGTGCGCACCGACTTCATCCTCTCCGCGGAGATCATCGTCATCACGCTGGGCACCGTGGCCTCCGCCGCGTTCGGCGTGCGCGTCGCGGTGCTGGTCGGCATCGCCGTCCTCATGACCGTGGGCGTGTACGGCCTGGTCGCCGGCATCGTGAAGCTCGACGATGCCGGCCTGTACCTGAGCCAGCGCCAGGGCGTTGGTGTGGTCCCGTCGCTCGTGCGCGGGTTCGGGCGCGGCGTGCTGGCATCCGCGCCGTGGCTGATGAAGCTGCTGTCAGTCCTGGGGACGGCGGCGATGTTTCTCGTCGGCGGCGGCATCCTTGCGCACGGCACCCCGTGGCTTGAACACGCCATCAAGGACATCGCCGAGCTCGGCGCGGGCGTGAATGGCGTGGGGCCGGCCCTATCGGCGATGACACCGATGCTGGCCAGCCTGCTCGTGGGACTCGCCGCCGGCGCGGCTGCGTTGGCCATCGTGGGCATGGCCCGGAAAGCCCGCGAGGCCCTGCGCTAGCGGCGGCCAGCGCACCCGGTTGACGTCCCGGCGACTGGCCCCCTGCCAGCCTGCGCTACCAGAGCCTGACCGTGTCCTGCGGCAGGCCGTGGAACAGCGCCTTCCTGTCCTTGCGCTTGCGCGTCGCAAGCCAGTGCGCGTTCGCCGAACTGATCCCGGCATCCGCCGTCGCGGGCGCCTTCGGCGGCACGGCAATCGCCGGCTGACCCACCGCCTGCAGCGCCCGGTTCACGCCCGGCAGTTCCGCTGCCGCCAATCCCTCGAACTGCTGCTCGATGTCGGCGAGCTCGACTTCGAGCACTCCGATGCGCTCGACCTGGTACGCAGCCGGCGCGCCTTCGTAACTCATGATTGCGCCGTAGAGCTGGTCGGTGTGCTCGCGCAGGCGTTCCTCGCCCGTGATCGCGCCGCCTTCCTTGGTGGCGACGATGCGCTTGCGCACGTCGTCGAGCCTGGCGTCGAACGCCGCGAGCTTCGCCTTCGCCGCCGCATCGACGGCCGCAACCTCGCCAGCTGCAGCGACACTCGAGCGCAAAGCCTGGATGCGCTCGAGCACGGCCGTTTCCGCGCCAAACAGCTTGTGCACGCGCATGGCCGCGTCGTACTGCTGTTTGCGCTCGTCAGCGGTGAACTTCGCGCGCCGGTCGAGGCCGACGTCGAACTTCTGCTCGTACACCTCGCCACCCTTGGTCATGCGCGCTGTGTAGGTGCCGGGCAGCACGCGCGGGCCCTGCGTGCCGGCGAATGCCAGCTGCACCGCAGGCGGGACGCGCGGCGGCTTCTCACGCATCGACCATTCGACGCGGTTCAAGCCGCGGCGCTTGCTCGCCGGCAGCTCGTCGACGACGCGTCCGCTCGAATCGAGGATCTCGAGCTTGAGGCTGCCGAACAGGTGACGCGTGCGCTGGTAGTACGTGAGGACGGCGCCGCTCGGCGGGTTCTCGCCGACGAACACCGCCGCGCCGTTCGCCCAGCCGCCCGGGCCACTGATGCGCTGCTGCACGGGACGGGCGCCGATGAACGCTGCTTCCTTCGTCATCAAGCCGGTGCTCAACGCACGCAGTGGAGTGATGTCGTCGATGATCCAGATACCGCGACCGTGAGTGCCGATGACGAGGTCGTTGTCGCGCGGCTGGATCACGAGGTCGCGCACCGCCACTGCCGGGAACTCGTCGCCCTTGAAAGCGGCCCACTGCTGTCCGCCGTCGATCGAAATCCACAGGCCGAATTCGGTGCCGAGGAACAGCAGGTTCGGGGTGTTCGCGTCTTCCTTGACGACGTGCGCGTAGCCGCGGATGCCGCGGGTGTCCTTCGGCGTGACGAGCGGCTGCCAGCTCCTGCCGTAGTCGCGCGTGACGTAGAGCCAGGGGTCGTGATCGCCGAAGGTGTGGCGGTCGAACGTCGCGTAGGCGGTGGCCGCGTCGTGACGGCTCGCCTCCACCCAGCTCACCCACGAGGCTTGCGGCAGCCCCTTTAGGTTGCCGGTGACGTTCGTCCAGCTCTTGCCGCCGTCGCGCGTGAGCTGCACGTTGCCGTCGTCGGTGCCGATCCAGATCGTGCCTGCCGTCTGCGGCGATTCACTGATCGAGTAGATCGTCGTATGCATCTCGGCGGCGGAGTTGTCGACCGTGACGCCGCCGGTTTCCTCCTGGCGCTGCTTCTGCGGATCGTTGGTCGTGAGGTCCGGCGAGATGCGGTCCCACGTCTGGCCATGGTCGCGCGTGCGGAACAGGAATTGCGAGCCGATGTAGAGCGTGCCCGTCTCGTGCGGCGACAGGTGCAGCGGCGTGTTCCAGTTGAAGCGCAGTTTCTCGCCGGCGCGCGCCTTCGGCTGGATGTCGCGCGCCTCGTGCGTGTGCTTGTTCACGCGCGCGACGGTGCCGCCCTGGTACTCCGTGTAGAGGTAGCTGGCGTCCGCCGGGTCGGAGAACATCCAGAACCCGTCGCCGCCGTACATGTTTTCCCAGCGGCCGTTGGTGATGCCGCCCGGATAGGCCGAATCACCCATCCAGCTGCTGTTGTCCTGCAGGCCGCCGTAGACGTGGTACGGATCCTCGTCGTCGACGCTCACGTGGTAGAACTGCGAAATCGGCAGGTTCTCGCCCTTCCACCACTTGCTGCCGCCGTCGTGGCTCTGCCACAGCCCGCCGTCATCGCCGGACACCACGTGTTTCGAGTTCTTCGGGTTGACCCACACGTCGTGGATGTCGCCATGCATGCCTTGGAAGCCGCCCACCACGCTGAAGCTGCGGCCCGCGTCCTCGGAGAGGATCAGGTTGCCGTCGTCCTTGAACACGCGGTCGGCATTGTTCGGATCGACCGTCATGCGTGCGAAATAGAAGGGGCGCCACACCATCCACTGGCTGCGGTCACGCGCTTCCCAGGTGGCGCCGCCGTCGTCGCTGACGTAAAGCGCGCTCTGCGTCGACTCGACGAACGCATACACGCGCTTCGAATCGCTCGGCGCGACGTTGACCGCGATGCGGCCGTAGGGCTTCTGCGCGAAGCCTGTGTTCTTCTCGGGCGTCACTTCGGTCCAGGTCTGGCCGCCGTCGCGCGTCACCATCAGGGCACTCGCCGACGTTGCCGTCGGCGATTCGCCGCCGGAGCGGAACGTCCAGCCCTTGCGGCGGAAATCCCACAGCGCGGCGTAGAGCACGTCAGGATTCTGCTCGTCCATGCTCAGGCTGGCGCAGCCGGTCGAGGCGTTCGGCGCCTTCAGCACCTGTTGCCAGGTCTTGCCGCCGTCGCGCGTGCGGTACACGCCGCGCTCGAGAGAGTCGCTCCAGAGCCGCCCGGTGACGCACGCATACACGGTGTCGCTGGCGCGCGGATCGATGCGGATGTCGGCGATACGCTCGGAGCCGGCGAGGCCGAGGTTCTGCCAGGTGTCGCCACCGTCGACCGTCTTGTAGATGCCGTCGCCGATGGAAACGCTGTTGCGCGTCCAGGCTTCGCCGGTGCCAACCCAGACAGTCTCCGGGTTGCGCTTGTCGATCTCCACTGCGCCGATGGACTGCACGGGCTGGTCGTCGAACACCGGGGTGAAGGTCGTGCCGCCGTCGAGCGACTTCCAGACGCCGCCGCTTGCGGCACCGATCCACAGCGCCAGTTTGCCGTCGGTGAGCGTCAACGCGTCGAGGGACGAGATGCGGCCGCTCATCGCCGCGGAACCGATGTTGCGCGCGCCGAGGCCGGAAATGATCGACGAGTCGAACGCAGGCGCCGCGGGCTTGGCGGGTGCTGCAGCGAAGAGTGCCGACGGCAGCAGGGCCACGGCGAGCAGGGAGGCACGCAGGATACTCATGGTCGGGACTCCCTTACTTCTTCGCGGTCGCGGGGAACGAGAAATAGTCCGGCGCGATCGTCGGGTTGACCACCGCGGACCTGTATTCGAACTTGGCTGGGTCACCTTCGCCCTTGATGCCGGACTCGATCGAGAGCGGCCAGAACACGCCGCCCGCCTTCTCGTAATTGCCGTAGTCCGTGACCGAGGTGCGCCTGACGCCGCGCACGAGGCGCTGGCTCTCCACCCGGATCTCGAGGAAGTAGTCCGGGTCGAGGTAGACATACTGCACGCCGCCTTCCTTGCGCGTGACCTTGAGCTTGTGCGCGGGCGTGCCGTCGACGTCTTCGGTGCCGAGGTATTCGATGAGGTTGCCGGCCGCGGCGGCATCCGGCAGCACGCCATCGATGCTGGCGTCCTCGATGAATTCCCTGACGTCGTCCGCCGGCATGCGTTCGGGGTCCTTGCGGCCGCCGAACGGGTCGATGCGCCAGCCGTCCTTGCCGTCGTACGCCTGGACCTGCGCCAGGCCCTGCATGCTGACTTCCGTGCGGATCGAATCCGGCCGCCGCTTGGTCTCGGCGAGCTCGAGCACGAACTGGCCGCCATTGACGACGAGCCGGCCTTCGCGGCGCAGGGATTTCACGGCCTGCAGCGCCGCTGCGCCGCCCTTGGCCTCGATGTTCTTCGCGACGAGTTCCGTGGCCGTCAGAGCGTGCGACGCGGTCCCGGCGCACAGCAGGGCGAGGCCTAGCGCCGCCCGGTGGATCATCTGCATGCGAATTTCCCCCAAGCCAATGGGTCGAACAAAAGAGCGCTGATTCTACGCGGCGCGGTGCCAGACGAAAGCGCAGAGGAGGCCGATCGAGAGCGTCGCGACGAGCGCCTCGACGGCCATGACGACCCCGGCGGCCCGCAGCGCCGGCAATCGCAGCGCCAGCAGGGCCAGTGCCGGCAGCGCGGTGGCGAGCCACAGCAGCACGCCGTACGTCGCGCCGACGACGAACCAGGGCGTGCCGGTGAATGCGGCCAGACCCCAGCCGAGCCAGAAAAGGAGCCCGGCCGCCGCGCCAC
>JBAVJR010000266.1:0-9073 GCA_049687855.1 Steroidobacteraceae bacterium
GCATCGCGCTCGGCAAGGCCCGGGCGTTGCGCGCGTTGCTGAAGCGGCCGCCGGGCAACCCGACCATCGAACAGGCGGTCGACCATCTGCTGTTCGTGTTCGGCGTCATCGGCAGCCCGGGTTTCGAGCAACATGCGGCACAACTGCGCCCGCACTTCGAGCGTGTCGCACGCCGCGGGCTGTATCCGGCCGGCACGTCACGGCAGCTGGCGGCGATCCTCGCCTCGGGCGACCGGCGCGCAATGCTGCATGCAATCACGGCGCCCACCCTGGTGATCCACGGTGCGGACGACCCGCTGGTGCGCGTTGCCGGTGGGCGCGACACGGCCGCCAACATTCACGGTGCGCGACTCAAGATCATTCCCGGGATGGGTCACGACTTCCCGCCGGCGCTCATGGCCGGCATCGCCGTGATGATCGCGGAGCACTGCCGCTCAGGCCACGGCTGACTCGCCCTGCGCCATCGATGCGAGCCTGCCGCGAAAGTATGCCGCGGGCTCCGGATACAGCTGCGACAGCACCTCGGCGAGCAGCTTGCGAACGACCGAATCGAGGCCGGCATTCGTCGCGTTCTCCAGTCGCATGCCTGTCCAGAGGGCCTCGCGTTCCGCGGCACTCCGTGCGAGCATGGCGGAGACGACTTCCTGCCATCGCGGCACCGGATCACTCGCCGCGAATTCGCCACGACCGCGGCCAAAATGCGCGACCGCGAGGTAGCGAATGATCGCCGCACCGAGTCGCGCCTCCAGGAACTCGTCTGACCAGCGCACGGTGCCGCCTGCAAGCCCGCGTTCCTCGTTGTAACGCTGCGTGAGCTTGCGCGCCCCGAGTGCGCCGGCGATGCCGCCGAGAACCGCCCCCGCTCCGAACGTCAGCCCGCCGGCGGCGACGTCCGCTGCCAGGCCACCGAGCGCACCGGTGACGAGGCCGCCCCACAGGCTGGCCTTGTCGGCATCCGGGGCACGCCGCGTTTCGAACCCCGTCGTGACCTGGCGCAGGATGTCTTCGCTGGCCGCACCCGTGAGGCCGTGCAGCGTGACCAGTCCGGCGGTGCATTCACGCACGGACTCATCGAGACGATCGAGCATGGCCTTGCGGGCACGAGACTCCTCGACGCCGAGCGCGTCGGTCGCACCGCCCTGCAACGCGCGGCTAGCCTTGTCCGCGAGCGTTGCGTCCGGCAGTTGCACCGTGTCGCGCGCGAGCCCTTGCAATTGCCGCGCAATGACTCCAGCACTGCGGCGGAGCACGTCGAGGTCGCGCACGCGCCAGGCCTCGGCGATCCGTTCGAACGCAGGCCGCTGCCGTTCCTCCAGGCAATCTGCAACGGCAGCCAGCAGCGCGTGCTCCTGCAGCCAGCAGCGCGCGAAGGCATCGAAGGTCATGATCCGGCGCGTGCCTGTGGCATCGTGCCGGTGCAGCACTGCGCTCCACGCCTCGGTCAGCTGCCGTTCGTGCGCAGTGTCGAGGCGCGTGCCGACTTGATTCAGCAGAACCAGCGTCGGCTTGCCGAGCCAGTCGAGGATGTGCAGTTCCGGCTCGACGTATCCGGCGGTGGCCGGTTCTTCCGTCGCATTGACGACGTACAGCACGACGTCCGCCGACTCGCGCGCCGCGCGCATCGCCTGCTGGCTGCACCAGAAGGCGCGGTCGGTGTAGCGGTCCCATACCTGCGACAGGAACCAGCCGAGCGGCTGGCCACTCGCCGCCAGCCGCCGCTGCAGGCGCACGCTGTCGCCAAACCCTGGCGTGTCCCACAGCACCAGTTCATCGCCTGCCGGGCTGCGCATCAGGACGTGCGATTCGGCGACCTCGGTGACGTGGGCACGGTCCATGACGGCGCCGATGTCACGACGCAGCAGCGTGCGCGCCAGCGTCGTCTTGCCGACGTTCGTGTGCGACAGCAATGCGAGACTGACGGTCGTCGCGGAATCGTTCATGCGATCGGACTGCGACAACTGCGCCGCACCTGATCGACGATCGCCTGCGGCACCTCGCTCCCCGTCGGGATCGAACCGAGATCGAGCGTGCACGCTTCGAACCCATGCGCACGGACGAAGTCGCGCCAGGCCGAGCGGCGCTGCTCGATCCGGGCCGCGAGCGAAGCATCACCACCAAGACGAGCGAGGTAGGGCGCTTCGTCGACGAGGACGAGCCAGCGCGAGCCGGCGGGGGGGCGCGACCAGCGATCCCGCGCGTGCTGCAGAATCCGTCCGTGGTTCTCGACCTCGGGCGTGGCGGCGAGGCTGAAGAGCAGGATCTCAAGATCACCCGCGGCACCGCTCGCAGTCGCGCCGAAGCGTTCTTCGTCGCCATACGCAACGGCAGGCGCAAATTCGATGCGGGTGTCCGGTCCGCATGCGGCACGCAGCACGTGTTGCACGCCCTGTTCTGAAGGAGCAGCGGGCTGGTAGGCGAAGCACGTCAGCCGCGCCGTCTGCGCGGGCAGGGCGGCCTCACTGGCACCGAGGGTGCGTCGTGCATAGGGCAGCAAGGATTCCGGCGCCGCCAGCCGGTAACTGGCACGCGCCAGGCGCAGCGTTGCCGTGAGCGCCAACAGCAAGCGCGGCACGACAACGTAAAGAAAGGCCGTGGCGGCCATGAGGTGAATCCACGGCGCCGCCGGACCGCCGCCCTGGCCGTTGCGCCAGTGCAGTGAGGCCACCGCGGCGTCATCCGCGGGCAGTTGAACGCCGATGAGTACGGAGGCCGGACCGTAGATCAGCCCGAGCAGTGTGCGAACCTGCGCTGTCCCGAGGAAGGTGCTCTCCCAGCCCGCGCGGTACTCCAGCGCAATGCCGCGCACATAAAAGCCAGCGATCAGGCCGAGCGCGACGGCTGCCGAGCCGATGTGGAACAGGCGCTTGCCCTGCCACACCAGCAGCGGCTGTGCGATGGGCCACCATTCTTCGGAGAAACGACGCAGCGCCGCCGACAACGGCCGGTGATAGAAAGAGGACTGCTTGATCAGCTTCGCCGCACGCTGCCAGGTCCAGCGGGCCGGCCACAATGACCAGGCCGGCAACAGCGACCGGGTCGTGGCGGAAGCTGCAGGTCGGCGGCGCAGTGAGGCCAGGGTCAGCGCGGCATAGACGACCACGTTCCACAACACCACGCCAAGCAAGGGGAACGCCAGGATTTCGATGCGCACGCGACTGTCGAAGAGCGACAGCGCGAGACCGAGGGCGAACGCGGCCAGCAGCACGAGGCCGCCGACGCCCGCGAGCTGCGATTCGAGGTCGACCGTGCGGGTGACGACGGGATGACGCTCCGCGAGCCGGGTCCGCAGCAAGTCGGCTCGCGTCGCCAGCACGCGCCAGGCATACACCGCGGGGTCGCTGTTGTCTTTCGGGTGCAGACGCAGCGCGTCCCGCGTCGCGGCCTCGCGCTCGGCGAGCGGCAGGACCGAGCCGTCGGAATCCTGCTCCTCGACATTCTTGACGAGCAGGATCGCTCGCAGGGCATTGGCGTTCATTCGGCCCAAACCACGGTTTTCTGCGGATTTTTTACCCAGTGGCCAGTCTAGCAAGACCTCACCGCCGCAATGGCCGTGGTATTTTGCGCGGCCGAGGAGTCCCGCCGTGTTCCGTCGCTTCGAAAACCTGGTCGAAACCTACCCCGACACCAAGCCGGCCACCCCGCCGCGCTCGTTTTTTGCCTTCCTGTGGCAGTCCACCGCGGGCCTGCGGCCGTACATCCTGCTGATGACACTCTGCACCGCCGTCATCGGCGCGTTTGAGGCCATGCTGTTCGCGATGCTCGGACAGCTCGTCGACTGGCTGGCGAAGGTCGAACCCTCCCAGCTCTGGGCCACGGAGCGTCGGAACTTCCTGCTGTTGGTCGGGGTCCTGGCCGCCAGCCCGCTGGTCGTCGGACTGTTCGCCCTGCTCAAGTACCAGGTGCTGTTCGCGAACTTCCCGATGCGACTGCGCTGGAACTTCCACCGCCTGATGCTCGGCCAGAGCATGAGCTTCTACCAGGACGAGTTCGCGGGCCGGGTCGCGACCAAGGTGATGCAGACGGCGCTCGCCGTGCGCGACGCCTGGCTGACCGCCACTGACATCCTTGCGTTCATCGTCATCTACTTCGTGACCATGCTCGCGATCGTGGGCACGTTCGATCTGCGCATGCTTGCGCCGTTCCTCGGCTGGCTCTTCCTCTACTCCCTGGCCCTCGTCTATTTCGTGCCGCGCCTGGGCAAGGTTGCTGCGGCACAGGCCGACGCGCGCTCACTGATGACCGGGCGCGTGACCGATGCGTACACGAACATCGCGACGGTGAAGCTGTTTTCGCACGCCAGCCGCGAGGCCGGCTTTGCCCGCGCCTCGATGCAGGAATTCATGAAGACGGCCTACGCGCAGGGCCGCCTGGTGAGCGGGTTCGAGATCACCAACCACGCACTCAGCATGGTGCTGATCGCCTCCACCGCCGGCGTGGCGCTGTGGCTGTGGGTACAGGGTGAAGTGGGCGTGGGCGCGGTCGCCGCGGCGAGCGCGATGGCACTGCGCTTGAATGGCATCGCACACTGGATCATGTGGGAAGTCGCCTCGCTGTTCGAGCACGTCGGCACTGTCGAGGACGGCATGCGTACCCTGTCGCGCGCGCACACCGTCGTGGACGAGCCCGATGCCAGGCCGCTCCGCGTCACCCGGGGCGAGATCCGTTTCGATCACGTCACGTTCGCCTACGGCGGCAAGCGCGCCGTCGTGGACGACCTGTGCCTGCACATTCGCCCGGGCGAGAAGATCGGCCTGGTCGGGCGTTCCGGCGCCGGCAAGAGCACCATCGTCAACCTGCTGCTGCGCTTCTACGACGTCGAGCAGGGCGCGATCCTGATCGACGGTCAGGACATTTCGCACGTGACGCAGGACAGCCTGCGCGCGCAGATCGGCATGGTCACCCAGGACACGTCGCTGCTGCATCGGTCGGTGCGGGACAACATCGTCTATGGCCGACCGGACGCCGGTGACGACACCATGATCGCGGCCGCCCGGCGCGCCGAGGCGCACGAGTTCATCGCGGGCCTGTCGGACGTCAAGGGCCGGCGCGGTTACGACGCACACGTCGGCGAGCGCGGCGTGAAGCTGAGCGGCGGCCAGCGCCAGCGCATCGCCATTGCACGGGTCATGCTCAAGGACGCGCCAATCCTGCTGCTCGACGAAGCGACGAGCGCGCTCGACAGCGAAGTGGAAGCCGCGATCCAGCAGAGTCTCTACCGCCTGATGGAAGGCAAGACCGTCGTGGCCATCGCCCATCGCCTCTCCACGATCGCGGCCATGGACCGGCTCGTGGTCATGGACCGGGGCCACATCGTCGAGGAAGGCGATCACCGCACGCTGCTCGAGCACGGCGGACTCTATGCACGCCTGTGGGCGCATCAGAGCGGCGGCTTCCTCGGCGAAGACGCAGACGACGACGAATCGACCGCCACGCCGCGCACTGCGGCTGCGGCTGCGGGTTGAAGCCTGCCTGGTCTCCGGAGGGCGCATGCACAAGATCCTGTTCGCTCTCATTGCGGGGTCGCTTGTGACGATTCAGCCCATCCATGCAGCCAGCCCCGCGACGGGGGCCGACAGCATCGGCGCCATCGTCAAGGACTTCGATGCGTTCAACCGTGCGCAAGATCCGATACGAGCGGCCCAGCGCGGCGACAAGGAAGCCGCGCGCGTCTGGCCCGACAATTCACCACGGGCCATGACTGCGCGCAAAGCTGCGTACCAGGACTTTCAGCGCCGACTGCAGCGGCTCGCTGAGGCCCGCGTCAGCGTTCGAATTCGACCGTGACGTGCACGAGTTCCTCGTGCACGGCGAGCGCGGCGCGCACTTCGTCGGCGTGCATCGGTTGCGCGTGCGCCAGGTGCACGATGCAGGCGTACTTCCCCCGCCCCACCCGCCATACGTGCAGGTCGCGCAATTGCGGCGTGCCGGGCAGCGCAGCGATCACCTCGCGCACTTCCTGCACCACCGGCGAATCCATTTCGGCATCGAGCAACACGCGACCCGTGTCGCGCAACAGTCCGATCGCCCAGCGCCCGACCAGCACGGTGCCGACGATCCCCATGACCGGATCGAGCCAGGTCGCGCCGAAATACTTGCCGCCGGCCAGCGCGACGATCGCCAGCACGGACGTGGCGGCATCAGCCACGACGTGGAGGTATGCCGAGCGCAGGTTCAGGTCATGGTGATGCGCATGGCCGTCATTGCCGTGGTCGTGTGCATGATGATCGTGCCCGTGGTGCTGGTGACCGGCATCGTGCCCCGTCGACAGCAGCCACGCCGACAGCACGTTGACCCCGAGCCCGAGGATGGCGACCGGAATGGCCTCGTCGAAACGGATCGGCGCCGGGTTGAAGAGCCGCGACACCGACTCGATCCCCATGTAGGCGGCCACGCCGACCAGGAATACGGCGCTGGTGTACCCGCCGAGCACCTCGATCTTCCACGTGCCGAACGAGAAGCGTGGATCGTGGGCGTGGCGCCGGGCCAGGTAGTACGCGCCCGCCGAGACGCCGAGCGCCAGGGCGTGCGAACTCATGTGCCAACCGTCGGCCAGCAGCGCCATCGACCCGAGCAAGGTGCCCGCGACGATCTCGACGACCATCATCGCGAGCGTGAGCCACATCACCTGGCGCGTGCGACGCTCGGCCACAGGATTGCTCGTGTCGAAAACGTGGACGTGGGCGTCGTGGCGGCCGGTCGGTGACATGCTGGAACCTGTGTGGTCGCGCGTCGCCCATGGCGGCGCTGCGCAGCGCCGCATTATGCCGCCTTTCCGCCAGGAGCCGGCCTCAGCCGGAGATGCTGCCCTTGAGCGCCCTCGCGATCGTCCACTTGGCGAGCTGGGCCATGTGCACCTCGTCCGGACCGTCGGCCAGCCGCACGAAGCGCCCGTAACCGAAGGCTGCGGGAATCGGCGTGTCCTGGCACAGCCCCATGCCGCCATGCGCCTGCATGGCGCGATCGCAGACGTCCTGGCACATGCGGGGCGCGACGATCTTGATCATCGAAATGAGGTCGGCCGCACCGCGGTTGCCCTCGCGATCCATCTTGTCCGCCGCGGCGAGCGTGAGCAGGCGGGCCTGCTCGATCTCGCAGCGTGAGCGCGCGATCGCTTCGCGCAGGCTGCCCTGTTCGCTCAGCTTGCGGCCGAACGCCACGCGCGAGTCCGCGCGCCGGCACATCAGTTCGAGCGCCCGCTGCGCCGCTCCGATCAGGCGCATGCAGTGATGAATGCGCCCGGGTCCGAGCCGGCCCTGCGCGATTTCGAAGCCACGGCCTTCGCCGAGCAGCAGGTTCGACGCCGGCACGCGCACGCCCTCGAGCGCGACTTCACCGTGGCCGCTCGGCGAGTGCACTTCGCCGAACACCTTGAGCGGACGGACGAGGCGCACGCCCGGCGCGCGCCGCGGCACCAGGATCATGGACTGCTGCGAGTGCTTCGGGCCGTCGAAGCGGGTCTTGCCCATGACGATCAGGATTTCGCACTCGGGGTGATAGATGTTGCTCGACCACCATTTGCGGCCCGTGACCACGTAGTCGTCGCCGTCGCGGACGATCGAGCACTCGATGTTGGTCGCATCGGAAGACGCCACCGCGGGCTCCGTCATCAGGAACGCCGAGCGGATGCGGCCCTCCAGCAACGGCGTGAGCCACTGCGCCTGCTGCTCCGCGTTGCCGTAACGCGCGAGCACTTCCATGTTGCCGGTGTCGGGGGCGCCGCAATTGAAGATCGTCGAGGCCCAGTCGACGCGCCCCATGAGTTCCGCGAGCGGGGCGTATTCGAGGTTGGTGAGCCCCGGGCTCCACGGCTGATATTCGTGCGGCAGGAACAGGTTCCAGAGACCTGCCTCGCGGGCCCTGGCCTTGAGACCCTCGACCATGGGCGGGACGACCCAGCGCCTGGCCGGATCCTGCACGAACTCCTCGTATTCGGCCTCGGCAGGGAAGACGTGCGCCTGCATGAAGTCGTCGACGCGGCGTATCAGCTCGCGCGTGCGGGGGCTGTATTCGAAATCCATGACGGGTGCTCCTGGCCAGGTCCGGCCGCCAGTGTAGGCCTGCCATGGCATTGCCCTAGTGCAATGTTTTGATGAATAATCATTCATACCATGCATCTATCGCGGATCGACCTGAACCTGCTCGTGGTGTTCGACACCGTGCTCACGGAAGGCAGCATCACGGCAGCAGGCCGCAAGCTGAACCTGTCGCAGCCGGCCGTGAGCCACGCGCTCGCGCGCCTGCGCGAGGTCTTCGGCGAACCGCTGTTCGAGCGGCAGGGGCGCGGGATCGCTCCGACCCCGCTCGCCCGCTCGATCGCGGGACCGGTGCGGGAAGCGCTCGGCGCGATGGAGCGCACGTTCGGACAGGCTGCAGGGTTCGAACCGACGACGGCCGAGCGGCACTTCCGCATCGGCCTGCGCGAGGCGCTGGAACCCAGTGTGCTGCCCGAACTGAGCCAGGTCGTCTGCGCGGCGGGACCGCGTCTCAGCCTCGCATCCGCGAGGCACGACCGCACTCGTCTCGAAGCGGATCTGGCCGCAGGCGAATTCGACGTCGCGCTCGACGTGCTGTTGCCGGTGGCCGACCGCGTGCCGCACGAACGCGCGCTCACCGATCGCCTGGTCGTGATCGCGAGAAAGGACCATCCAAGGTTGCGACGCATGAAGCGCAACGGCTTGAACCTGGACGCCTACCTCGAACTCGAGCACGTGCAGGTGTCATCGCGCCGGCGTGGTCCGTCGCTGGAGGATGTTGCCCTGCAGGCCCTCGGCAGGTCGCGGCGCATCCGGCTGCGCTGCCAGAGCCATGCGGCCGCGTGCCGGGCCGCCGCCAGCACCGACCTGGTCGCGACTTTGCCCGAAACGTATGCGCGTCACGTCCTCGAACGCGGCACGAACCAGGTCCTGGCACTGCCGCTCGATGGCATCAACCTCGAGACGTACATGTACTGGCCGGCGAATGCGGAACGGGATGCCGCCAACCGCTGGCTGCGTGACCAGGTGCGGACCGCGCTGCGCCGCAGGCACCGCCTCACGCTCTGACGCACGCTCTGACGCACGCTCTGACTCAGTGC
>JBAVJR010000267.1:0-2548 GCA_049687855.1 Steroidobacteraceae bacterium
CGTGGCGCGCCGCGACCGCCACGTTGTTGAAGAAGCAGAATCCCATCGCCGTCGCCCGCTCGGCGTGGTGGCCGGGCGGGCGCACGTTGCAGAAGGCACGCATTGCCGCGCCCGTCAGCACCAGGTCCGTCGCCAGTACGTTGGCGCCTGCGGCCCGCAACGCGGCCTCAAACGTGTCCGGGCACATCCAGGTGTCTGGGTCGATGTGCGCAAGGCCTTCGGCGGGCGAGCGGCTGGACAGGTCCTCGACGTAGGCGAGCGGATGCACGCGGACCAGTTCCTCGATGCTGGCTCGCGGCGCCTCACGGTGCAGCAGCAGGTCGTACAGGCCACGCGTGTGGAGTTCGTCTTCGATCGCGTCGAGCCGCGCCGGTCGTTCCGGATGATCGTCACCCATGCTATGCAGGCGGCAATGGGGATGAGTCACGAAAGCGACGGCCATGGGCGGCTCCGGTTGCGGTGACCCGCAATGATCGCGCAAAAATCTGAGGCTAGCATTTGCGAGTTCTTCCTGGCCCCCAGAGTACACTCAAACTATGACTGCGAAACGTATCGAGGCCATGCTGCGCCCCGCGTCTGTCGCCGTAGTCGGTGCGAGCGATACGTCCGGTTCGATCGGGGAAGTCCTGTGCCGGAACCTGCGCGAAGGCGGCTTTCGCGGCCCCGTTTTTCACGTCAACCCGCGGCACGCGACCATCGGCGATGCGCCATCCTATCCCGACGTGCGTTCACTGCCGCAGACAGTGGACGTCGTGATCATCGCCACCCCGCCGCATACCCTGCCCACCGTGCTCGAGGACTGCGGGAACCGCGGCGTGCGCGGGGCTATCATCGTGTCAGCGGGTTTTCGCGAAGGCGGCGAGGAAGGCGCGGCCTTCGAAAAGTCGATGCTGCAGGTCGCGCGCCGGTACGGCCTGCGCCTGCTTGGACCGAACAGCTTCGGTGTGATCCGGACCGAAAACGGGTTCAACGCCTCCTGTGGCGCGGCGCTTCCCAATCCAGGCCGTCTCGCGCTCGTGTCGCAGTCGAGCGCGCTGTGCGCGGCAACGCTCGACTGGGCGCGCTCCCGGCACGTCGGATTCTCGACGGTGATTTCCACCGGCGTCGGCGCTGACATCGGCTTTGGTGACGTGCTCGACTTCCTCGCGCGCGATGCGGCGACCGACGGGATCATGCTGTACCTCGAGGGCGTCGGCGACGCGCGTCGCTTCATGAGTGCGCTGCGGGCCGCTGCGCGCGTCAAGCCCGTCGTCGTCATGAAAGCGGGGCACTCGCTCGAGGGTCGCGGCAGCCTCGCCTTCCACACGGGCTCGCTGGTGGGTGGCGACGATGTCTTCGACGCGGCGATGCGTCGGGCCGGCGTGCTGCGCATCCGCGATCTCAGCCAGCTGTTCAGTGCTGCCAGTACACTCGGTGCCGGCGTGCGGATGCACGGGCGCAGACTGGGCATCGTGACCAACGCGGGCGGGCCCGGGCAGCTCGCTGCAGACCGCGCCGTCGACCGGTGGCTGACGGTGGCCCGGCTGGAGGACGCGACACTCGCGCAGTTGCATGCGCTGCTTCCGCCCAGTACTGCGGATGGCAATCCCGTCTATGTGCGCGGCGACGCCACAGCGCAGGTCTACGCGCAGGCGGCGCAGGCGTGCCTGCAGGACGGTCAGGTCGATGCGCTGCTCGCGATCCTGACGCCATTCGCGCTCACCAATGTGGACCTGTGCGCGACCGGACTGATCACGGTAACCAAAGCCCAACGCAAGCCGGTCTTCACGTGCTGGATGGGCGGCGAGGCGGTGACGACGGCGCGCCAGCGCTTCGCCGAGAACCAGGTTCCGACCTATTCGACGCCCGAAGCTGCGGTCGACGCCATCGCCGCGCTCGCGCTCTTCACCACCAACCAGGAGCAACTGCTGCAGGTCCCGGCGCCGCTCGGGCCGGCCTCGACACCCGACCGCGCCACGGCGCAACGCTTGCTCGACACGGCGCGCGCGGCAGGCAACGAGTGGCTCAACCCGGCGGATTCGAAGGAACTGCTGGCAGCATTCGGTATCCCGATCGTCCGCAGTCGCCCGGCGTACTCCGCGCCCGAGGCCGTGCAGGTGGCCGAAGCGATCGGCTTCCCGGTCGCGATGAAGATTCTTTCGCCCGACATTGCGCACAAGACCGACGTCGGTGGCGTACGACTCGGCTGCACGGACGCCCGCAGCGTGCGCGAAGGTTACGAGGGCATGCTGCGCGATGTCGCCATCGCCCGGCCGGCCGCGCGGCTCGAAGGCGTGCTGATCGAGCCGATGTACGTCGAGCGCCACGGGCGCGAGCTCATGATCGGCGCAGTGCGCGACCCGGTGTTTGGCCCGGCGATCAGCTTCGGGCTCGGCGGCACGATGGTCGAGGTGATCCGCGATCGCGCCGTGGCGCTGCCGCCGCTCAATCCGTACCTGGCACGGGACCTGATCCGCCGCACCCGTGCGAGCATGGCCTTGCAGCCGCTGCGTGGAGCGCCGGCCGCCGCGCACGAAGCCATCGAGGACATGCTGCTGCGCGTGTCCGA
>JBAVJR010000268.1:0-1615 GCA_049687855.1 Steroidobacteraceae bacterium
CCTGATCCTGTCATCGCACCACGCCAACTGGGAATGGCTGCTGCTGCGGTGCTCCAGCGAATTCGGCGAGCCGCTGACCGCGGCCTACAAGCCGACCCGTCGCGCAAGCGTCGACGGTGTGCTGCGACAAATGCGCGAGCGTTTCGGCTGCACCATGGTGAAGGCCGGGGACCTCGTGCCCCACCTGCTGCAACGGCGCGGCAAGGTGCGGCTGCTGGCCATGCTTGCCGACCAGTCGCCCTCGGCGAAGAGCGAGCAGCAGACCTGGCTCGAGTTCTTCGGCCAGCAGACGTCGTTCTTCCGGGGACCGGGCTGGATCGGCGCGAAGCTTGGCTACTCCGTGTACCTGGCCGCGATGCACCGCGAGCGCCGTGGCCATTACGTCGTGCGCTTCATCGAGCTCTCTCGCGCCGGAACGCGGACCGAGCCGGACCAGATCCTGACGGCCTATACCCAGGCGCTCGAGCAGCACGTGCGGCAGTATCCCGAACTGTATTTCTGGGCCTACAACCGCTGGAAGCGCGAGAAGCCGCTGTATGGTTGAAACGCCGCCGCCCGCGCCATCACACACGCCGCAGCGCGAACCGTTCGGCCTGCAGCTGCGCTATGCGTGTTCGTGGTTGCTGTTCTTCCTGGGCTATCGGCTGTTCGGCCTGCGGCGTGGAACGATCCGCCAGAACCTGCGGCGTTCGTTTCCCGACCGCAACGATGCCGAGCGGGAACGCATCCGCAATGATTTCGTCACGCGGCAAGCGGAAATCCTGGCCGAATTCGATTATGCGCGCGTCATGGGCGCCGCTGAATTGCGCGAGCGCGTGCGGCTCGTCGATCGTACCGGTCTGCTGGCCTCACCGGTCAAGCTCGTGCTGCTCGGCGGTCACCAGTGCAATTTCGAATGGTTGCTGCTGCGCCTGTCGCTCGAGCTCGGCTCCGGCCTGGTCTGCATCTACAAGCCGCTGGGCAGCGCGTGGGCCGAGCGGTATTTCCTCGCGATCCGTTCGAAGTTCGGCGCGCGGATGCTGCCGTCGAAAGCGATCCGGCACGAGCTCGGCGTGATCCGCGATGCGCGTGCGCTCGGCCTGGTGGCGGACCAGGTGCCGCGCACAAGCCCGGAGCGTCACTGGACGACCTTCCTGCACCAGGACACCGCGTTCTTCAAGGGACCGGAGCGGATGGCGCGGCTGCTGCGCGCACCGATCGTCTACGTTTCGATGCGGCGCCGTGCCCGCGGAATGTATCAAGTCGAACTCGAGCCGTTGACGGCCGAGGGCGAGAAGCCCGCGGCAGGCGTGCCCACCGAACGGTACGCGCGCGTGCTCGAGCGCGACATCAATGCCGACCCCGCGGGCTGGTGGTGGTCGCACAAGCGGTGGAAAGCGCTGAAGGAAGGGGGGGGGAAGTAGCGGAAGGGCAGGAAGTGACGATCCGGACTTCCTCTACTTCCTCTACTTCCTCTACTTCCTCACCTTCCTCCCCTTTCTCAACTTCCTAGCTTCGACTCGAGGTGCCGCGCCAGCGTCGAGATGGTCGGGAAATCGAACAGCTCGGTGAGGTCGACCATGCCCGGGTAGGCCTCGTCGATCTTTTCGTGGATCTGGATCAGCGTGAGCGAGCT
>JBAVJR010000269.1:0-10713 GCA_049687855.1 Steroidobacteraceae bacterium
TATGCCGGCAAGAACGTCGAGCTCGAGCTCGACGAATTCGACGCCAGGAGTCGCTATTCGACGCGCGAGGGCCGGCGCACGAAGTTGCGCACGAAATGACAGGCGTTCATCTTTGCGGGCCAGTTGCGAGGAAAGTTGTGACATGACGGTGAAAGACAGTAACGGCAACACGCTGGCCGAGGGTGATTCGGTGCAGGTCATCAAGGGCCTGAAGGTGAAAGGATCGTCCGAGACGCTGAAGCGCGGCACTGTCTACAAGAACATCCGCCTGACTGACAATGACGAAGCGATCGAGTGCGGCCAGGGCCGCAACACTGTGGTCCTCAAGACCTGTTTCCTGAAGAAAGCGTAGGCGATAGGAAGTGTTCAGCGACCAGGGCTGTGGTGGCGACTGTCCAAAGGCGGTCAGCAGGGCCAAGTGGCGTTCGAAGACGGCGGGCGAGTGGGGGGAAACGGACGGTCGCGCAGGCGTAAAATCGGCCACAAGCAGGCAGTCCTCCGCCAATAAATCGGGTCTGATGCCAAGCGTTCCGTGCTACGCAAATGTGCCGCATTATTCAGTAGCGCGCCGTATAACGGCGCGGCCTAATTGTTGTTAGGTGCCATGGCGATTCGCGCCACTACCTGGGCATCGCTTTTGTACTTGATACCGGCGTTAGGTGGTCTCGGCAGCTGGTTCTTAATTGTGGGGCTTGGCAATGACTCCATCGCATCCATCAAAGAAACGGCGCTCTACATGCTCAATGAAGAGCCGACTCGAGTGTTCTTCCGTTGGATGCTAGCCCTTCCAATTATTGGTCTCGCACTTTCAGTTGCGTACATGTCTGAGATTGGGCGTCGCAAAACTGGTCTAGTCGCGTTACTCGGTGTCGGTGTCCTGCATGCGCTTGCCGCATGGAGCCAACTGAAGACCTCATATGCAGTGTCATCCGTAATTGCTCTGCTATTCGGTATCCTCGCTCTAAAGGCGTTTCTTGAGAGTCGTGCAGTTCCATCGACCGAGCCGACGAGTAGCGACTAGCCGCATCGGCGCCTAGGAGACACAAAGTAAAAGTCATGCTAACGGCACCTAACAACGCGCTGTACTCGGACGCGCCTGGTCTGTCACGCCCTTTGCGGTGTGGCAAAGGTCGCGCCAGTCCTAGGCGCGCCGGTAAGCGCGAGCGTTATACGGACGAACAAGCATGCCGCCTGCGTCAAAGACGAGAGTTCGCGCGCATCTCGCCGTGGGCGAAGATCAGCTCGGGAGGGGGAGTGTCCAGTGAAGACCTTCGCTGAGTTTCGATCAAGCAAGTTCCCTCCGTACGGTGAGGACGAGCTGATCAATCCAGGTCTTTGGGGTAAACGGCTGGCTGAGTATTTCATGGCCAATCTGCCCGCGCACGGATTGGTAGCAGACGAGCCAATCGCCGAAGACTGGGGCTGGTATCTCCCGGTCAAGGTAGACGGCGCGGCTCTGGCGCTCTGTTGCGGTCATCAATACGGGGACGACGACGAGTTCTTGGTCTTTACGGACCCACGTGAACCCGTTACCCGCAAACTCTTCACGAAGGTCGATGTCACTGCAGAGTTGACGCGTCTGGTTGGGGCCGTGGACGCAATACTTTCGGCTGACCCGGATATTCGGGATCTCTCATGGCGTATGCCGTAATCCAAAAAAAGAAGCTCTGCGGCGCGTCATCGCGACCGTATAACAAGCGCATGCAGCGAGCGCGCGTCATGGATAACTTCGTTCTACGTTTGGGACATCGGCGCGTCGCTGATTCGCCGCGTTAGACAACTGCACAGAACATGCACACGGTATTCAGCGTAATCGTTTGCCTGCTACTGCTATTGCTCGGCGGATTCCTGGCGTATCACGCTGTTGCGGCGTTGCGATTGGGCAGGGCGAATGCCGCAGGCGTCATTCACAAGCGGAGCGAGCGGCCATTCATGTTCTGGCTGACGGTCGCGGTGCAGTTTTGCTTCGCCCTGGTCTGTCTCTACCAGTTGCAGGTCGTCATCGGCCGCTTGTTGCGATGAGATGTTCGAGTTATGACCACTTCCTGGCCTGACCGTGCGCCGCGGCGAACGGCGGCGGGCCGTCGCGGTTGTTGTCGGCACGCCGCGAGGCCGAAGTCGCTGAGCTCAGGTCGCTCGGCCGCATGAAGTCGGCAGACGCTACCTTCTTCGCCACACCTGAGCATTTTCGAGCGTGGCTCAGGAAGCACGCGGCAACGGAGCCCGAGCTGGTCGTCGGTTACTGGAAGGTCGGCTCTGGCCGTCCAAGCATGACCTGGCCAGAGTCTGTCGACGAAGCGCTGTGCTTTGGCTGGATTGATGGCGTCCGAAAGCGCATCGACGACAACGCATACCAGATCCGATTTACACCGAGGCGCCCAACCTCGATCTGGAGCGCGGTCAACCTCAAGAAGTACGAGCAGCTCCTGGCTGCTGGTCGTGTGACCGAAGCAGGAAAGCGCGCGTATGCGCGCCGCACGGAAGAGAAGTCAAAGGTCTACGCCTACGAGCAACCAGCCCACGCAGATCTCACCTTGGTCGAGGTACGGGCGTTCAAGGCACACCGCGAAGCCTGGAAGCATTTTGAGAGTTCTCCTCCAAGCTACCGGAAGGTACTGCTGCACTGGATCACCAGTGCCAGGAAGCCTGAAACGAGGGCTGCGCGTTTGGGGAAGCTCATTGCTGCATGTCGCAAGGGCGAGCGCCTGCGCTAGCGAACGCCACGAAACGGACATGCCAGCCTTGTGGATGCCTTCCGTTGCGCTGCAACCTTGCGCAGAGTCAGTGTCCGCTGCGAATGAACGGCAGCACGACCGCGACTGTGCCCGCCGGATCTTCTTCGTGGGGCACGTGCCCGAGCGTGTCGAACACGACCAGGCGGCTGCCGTGGATGTCGCGCGCAAACTGCGCGCCGAACTCAAGCGGGATCAATCGATCTCTGCGACCCCACAGGATCAGCGTCGGCACCCGGATCTCGCGCACCCGCTCCACCAGCGACCCTGGCTGCGTCTGGTCGAACCGGGCGACCAGCGCTGCACGATTGCCCGCGCGCGTGGCGAGATCGAAGTACCGATCGACGAGTTCGGGCGTCACCCGCGTCGCGTCGCCGTAGACGTTGCGCAGGCTGCTTTCGACAACACTGCGAGGCAGAACGTCGCGCATGAGCCGGTTGAGTATCGGCGTGCGCGCGATCCGAAAGGCGAGCGGCACGGATTGCGACTGAAACGGGTAACCGGCCGCGTCGACCAGGATCAGGCGATCGACGCGCGCTGGATGCAGGACGGCGGTAGTCCAGGCGACGTAGCCACCGAGCGAGTTGCCGGCGAGGACGAAGCGCTGCACGCCGAGCGTGTCGGCCACGGCGAGCACGGTGTCGACGTAGCTCTCGATGGTGTAGACCCCATCGGGTGAGGGGCCCGTCAGTCCGAAGCCGGGCAGGTCGAAGCGGATCACACGGCGTTCGCGCGCCAGCTCCCCGGTCCAGCCGTCCCAGGTGTGGAGCGAGGCGCCGGTACCGTGCAGCAGGACGATGGGCAGCGGATCGTCGCGCGGACCTTCGTCGCGCAGGTGCATTTGCATGCCACGCACTGCGATGAACTGCGATGGAGGCGGTGCCCACCGCGCCTGCAGCGCCGAGACGGGTTGATCCGGAACGCGCCAGGCGATGAAAGCCGCGCCCAGCGCGCCGGCCACGAGCAGCAGTAACCAGACGACGATCTTCGTTGCATGCATCATGGGCCTTCCCAGCGGTAGCTCACTACTCACTTCCCTCAGCGGTAGCCCCGCGCCTGCAACGCGAACAACCCGGCGTAATGCCCGCCGAGCTGCATCAGCGCCTCGTGGCTGCCGCGCTCGAGAATGCGGCCACCCTCGATCACGAGAATCTGGTCGGCCATGCGCACCGTCGAGAAGCGGTGCGAGATCAGGATCACCATGCGCGAGCGGGCGAGGGCCTGGAACTGCTCGAAGACCTGTGCCTCTGCGCGTGCGTCCATCGCCGCGGTGGGTTCGTCGAGCACGAGGATGTCCGCGTCCTCGCGCATGAAGGCGCGTGACAGCGCGACCTTCTGCCATTGCCCACCCGACAGCTCGCGGCCATCCTTGAACCACTTGCCGAGCTGCGTCTCGTAGCCGCCTGGCAGTTCCTCGATGAACGGCGCGGCCATGCCGAGGCCGGCTGCTTCGCGCCAGCGTGCTTCGTCCTCGAAGTGCGTGACGTCGCCCGCGCCGATGTTCTCGCCGACCTTGAGCTGATAGCGCGCAAAGTCCTGGAAGATCACGCCGACGCGACGTCGCAGTGTGCTCGGCTGCCAGTCCTCGAGATTCGTGCCATCGAGCAGGATGCGGCCGGTGTCCGGTGCGTAGAGACGCGTCAGCAGCTTGATCAGCGTGGTCTTGCCGGACCCGTTTTCGCCGACCAGTGCGAGGCTTTCGCCCGGTCGCAGCGTGAAGCTCACGTCACGGACCGCAGGTTCGGTCGCGCCCGGATAGGTGAAGCTGACCTGCTCGAACTGCAGGCCGGTGCCGGGCGTGGCGCCCGTCGTCACCGTTCCTGTCGCAGCGGTCACCGGGGTGTCGAGGTAGTCGTACAGTGTCGACAGGTACAGGTTGTCCTCGTACATGCCGCCGATCGCGGAGAGGATCGAGGACACGGCCGACTGACCCTGCCGGAACAGCAGCACGTACATCGTCATCTGGCCGAGCGTGATCTGGCCCCGCACGGCGCTCACTGCAACCCATGCGTACGCCGCATAGAACGCGCCGGTGCTGACGAGGCCGAGGAAGAAACCCCACGTGTCGCGGCGGATCGTCAGCGCGCGGTCCTCGCGGAAGACCTTCTGGAAAATCCGCCGATAGCGGTCGAGCAGGCGCGGTCCCAACTCGAACAGCTTCACTTCCTTGGCATGGTCTTCGCGCGCGATGACCGTTTCGAGGTACATCTGCATGCGCGTCTCGGGTGAGCGCCAGCGGAAGAGTCGGAACGCGTCGCCGGAGAACTTGGCCTCTGCGATGAACGAAGGCAGACCCGCGAGCAGCAGCACCGCAACGGCCCACGGCGAGAACTGCGCCAGCAGCGTGCCGAAACTGAGCAGCGCGATCGCGTTCTGCACCAGGCCGAAACTGCTCATGACGAGGGCAAGCGGCCGCGTCGACGCCTCGCGTCGCGCGCGCGTCAGCTTGTCGTAGAACTCGGAGTCCTCGAAGTGGCGCAGGTCGAGCGTGAGCGCCTTTTCGAGGATCATCTCGTTCACGCGCTGGCCGAGCTGGGCGCGCAGCAGCGACTGGCAGGTGGAAAGTCCGCGCTGCACCGCCGCGAGCGACGCCACGAGCACGCCTTCGAGCACGACGTAACTGAGTACGGTGGAGAGATCGGTCGCGCCCGCGGCCTGGTGCAGGCCAACGGCCGTCACGACGGCGTCGACGATTCTCGCACCGACGAAGGCGATGCCGGCGGGCAACATGCCGGCCAGCAGCGTCAGTGCAGCGAGCGCGACGGTCAGCGGCCTGCTCGTCGACCAGACGAGCTCGAGCGCGTGTCTCGTATAGCGGAAGACGTCGCCGAGCCCCTTGAGACTGGCGAACGCACCTTCGGCAGGGGGCGGGCGGGCGCCCGGGCTCGCGGACGTATGCAGTTTACGACCTGCGACCATGTGCCCGGCAGCTCACCATGGACAGCGTCTGCGTCATTTGCGCGAATAGATCCGGTCGAATTCCGCGCCCGCTGCAAAATGCGTGTCGTTGGCTGTCTTCCAGCCACCGAAGTCCGCGATGGTCAGCATGTGGACGTCGGGAAACTCCGCCGCATGCCGCGCCAGGACTTCTGGATCGCGCGGCCGGTAGTGATGCACGGCGGCGATCTCCTGTGCTTCCTTCGAGTACAGGTGCTCGACGTAGGCGCGCGCGACATCGACGGTCCCGCGACGGATCGCGACTTTGTCCACCACGGCGACGGGCGGCTCCGCCAGGATGCTGATCGACGGCACGACCGTCTCGAATTCCTGTTTCTTCAGCCGCTTCGAAGCCATGAAGGCCTCGTTCTCCCACGTGATGATGACGTCGCCGATGCCACGCTGCGCGAACGTCGTGAGCGAGGCGCGGGCGCCCGTATCGAGCACCGGCACGTTCCTGTACAGCTTGCCGATAAAGTCCGCGGCCGTACCGGGGCTGCCGCCCGGCTGGTGCAGCGCCCACGCCCACGCGGCCAGGTAGTTCCAGCGCGCGCCGCCCGACGTCTTGGGATTCGGCGTGATGACCGCGACGCCCGGCTTGACGAGGTCGCCCCAGTCGCGGATCCGCTTCGGATTGCCCTTGCGCACCAGGAACACGATCGTCGAGGTGTAGGGCGAGCTGTTGTGGGGCAGCCGGCTCTGCCAGTTGGCGGGCAGGAGCTTGCCCCTGCTGGCGAGCGCATCGATGTCATAGGCGAGCGCGAGCGTGACCACGTCCGCCGGCAGGCCGTCGATGACCATGCGCGCCTGCTTGCCCGAGCCGCCGTGCGACTGCCGGATCGCGACGTCCTCGCCGGACTTCTGTTTCCAGAACTGCGCGAACTCGCGGTTGTACGCATCGTAGAACTCACGCGTCGGGTCGTACGACACGTTGAGCAGCGTCACCTCGGCGTGGGCGGCGGGGCCGATCAGGGAGCCGAGCAGGGCAGCGACGAACGCCAGCCGGGACAGGGAAACGGGAAACTTCATGCACAGGTCTCCAGGGGAGAGGCATGGTAACGCGGCCGGCGGTGGTGCCGGCGGCAAGTCTTCCCTGAGCCGCCGCCGGCGATACCTGCCTCAGCCCGTCAGCGGGCGTAGATCCTGTCGAAACTGCCGCCATCCGCGAAGTGCGCAGCCTGTGCCTTGGTCCAGCCGCCGAAGTCCGCGATGGTCACCAGGTTGATCCTGGGGAAGGTGCTCGCGTACTTGGCGGCGACTTCCGGGTCACGCGGCCGGTAGTAGTGCTGCGCGACGATCTCCTGGCCTTGCTTCGAATACAGGTACTCGAGGTAGGCGCGAGCCTCCGCGGTCGTGCCGCGCCGGATGGCGACCTTGTCCACGACCGCGACTGGAGGTTCCGCCAGGATGCTCACCGACGGCACCACGATCTCGAACTTGCCCTTGCCCAGTTCGCGGTTGGCGAGGAACGCTTCGTTCTCCCAAGAGATCATCACGTCGCCGATGCCGCGTTGCGCGAACGTCGTGAGCGAGCCGCGCGCGCCCGTGTCGAGCACCGGCACGTTCTTGAACAACTTGCCGAGATACTGTTCGGCAGTGGCCGCGTTGCCGCCCGGCTGCTTCAATGCCCACGCCCAGGCCGCGAGGTAATTCCAGCGCGCCCCGCCCGAAGTCTTCGGGTTCGGCGTGATGACGGAGACACCCGGACGCGCGAGGTCACCCCAGTCCTTGATCTTCTTCGGGTTACCCTTGCGCACGAGGAACACGATCGTCGAGGTGTAGGGCGAGCTGTTGTGCGGCAGGCGCGTCTGCCAGTTGGCCGGCAGCAGCTTGCCCTGGGTCGCGAGCGCGTCGATGTCGTAGGCGAGCGCCAGCGTGACTACGTCGGCGGGGAGGCCGTCGATGACTGTGCGAGCCTGCTTGCCCGAGCCGCCGTGCGACTGGCGGATACTGATCTCCTTGCCGGTTTTCGTTTTCCAGTACTGCGTGAAGGCCTTGTTGTAGTCGTCGTACAGCTCGCGCGTCGGGTCGTACGAGACGTTGAGCAGGGTCTTCGTTTCCGCATGCAGGGCGGGACCGGTCAGGAGCATCGCCGCCAGCAGGACGGGGGCCGCGAGCACCTTCATGATTCGATGGGTCGACATGTTCCGTCCTCCGTTCAGAATCCGAGCGCGAAACGGGTCAGGAACACGTCCTCGTCCTCGCGGTCCGCACCACCCGGGGCGCCACCGTCGAAGCTCGTGTGGTCGTAGTTCAGGACCCACTTCAGGTTCTCGTTAAGGTACCAGTTGAGGCCCACGCCGTAAGCCGTGGCCTCGCGGGCAGCGTTGACTGGATCCGCGAAAGAGGCCGCGCCGCCCACGAAGGCATCGTCGTCGGGATCGATCTCCTGGTAGCGCGCGACCAGTTCGAATGCACCCCAGGTATCGTTGGACAGGGAGAAGACGTTGTTGGGCTTGAAGCCACGGAAGCTCTCCTCTTCGCCGGTCAGGAACCAGGAGGCCTGGACCTGCCAGGCCGAAGTATCCAGTGTGCCGTCGCGTCGCCCGGCGGTCGTGGTCCGCGAGACCTCCTGCGACACCGTCGTGTATTCGCCGAGCAGCCCGAAGCGGCCGACGTAGTAATACAGCTGCGGTGCGAGCCGCGTGCGTTCGCCGTCGGCGAGCGTCGGGGTCGTGCCCGTGCGGTAGCGGAAGAACGTCGACTGCGCCGGCGTGCGGAAGACGGGTAGCAGCGGCTGAGCCGTCGTGCCGGTCTGCGACGTGTAGGTGCCGGCGATGCCGACGCCGAGGCCGCGCAGCGCGAAGTTCCCGCTGTCGCCGAACGGGTGTGCGAAGACGCGCGCCGCGTACT
This sequence comes from Steroidobacteraceae bacterium, assembly GCA_049687855.1. GTDB lineage: Bacteria > Pseudomonadota > Gammaproteobacteria > Steroidobacterales > Steroidobacteraceae > RPQJ01. The sequence goes on from JBAVJR010000269.1 coordinate 8,523, forward strand.
CCTTGTCGTCGTTCAGGTCCACGTCGCCGAAGGTTTCGCTGCTGCCGCCGTCGTTCGAGCCGTTCAGGTAGGCGACCTGGTAGTTCAGGCGTTCGCTCAGGAGGCTGCCGGCCACCTGCAGGCCGAGGTCGCGGTTCGGCGCGAGCTGGGTCGGGAAGCCACGAGCGACCATGCGGATGTCGTTCGCCGACTGGAGCCGCTCGAGGCCCACCGGCGACTTGAACTTACCGGCCGTGACCTGGAACGCGGGATCGAAGCGACCGGTGACGTAGGCGTCCTGGATCACGGTGCGGCCCTGGCCGAAGTCCGGCGTGAAGCGGAAATCGTAGATGCCGCCGAGCGTGCCCTCGACGATCGGGCGCACGCGCGTGGCCTGCCAGGTGTCCTTCAGGCCCTCGGGGTCGTCGCTCTCGAAAAAGCGGCCGTCGACGTGCATCACGCCACGCAGCTTGAGCTGGTTCTGGTTGTCGGCGGACGCCAGGCTGAAGCCGCGCGGACTGGCTTTCACGACCGGCGTGGACGCCACCGCCGTCTTGGCGGCCTCGTCCTGCACTTCAAGCTTGCGCTCGAGCACGAGCACCTTCTGGCTCAGTTCCTCGAACTTCTGCAGCAGCTCTGCGTTGGTCGGGTCGGCCTGGGCGACTGCCGGCAGCAGCGCTGCGGCGATTGCCGCGGCCAGGAACCGGCTTGTCGAACTTACGGGTTGCATCACTCGCTCTCCATGAAAGGGTCGAGCGAGATACTAGGAATCGGCGGTTACAGGGTCAGTCGCCTGCCGGTTAGGAAACGGTGACAACGTATAACCGCGGATGCTGACGCGATAACGCGCAAATGCGGCGAATGCGCGACAACACCTGCCCGCAGCACTGTGGGGCAACCCGGCTCAGCGCAGCGGCAACTCGATCCCGGCCATGAGTTGTTCCACGTCTGCCTGCGTCGACGCGCTCGCCGCACGTTCGATCAGCCGGCGCGTGAGCTGCGGCGCGAACAGCTGGATGAAATCGAGCTGGTATTTGCGCAGCAGTCCGCCGCGCCGGAAACCGATCCATGTCGTGTGCGCCGGAAACAGGTCGGACGCGTCGATGTGTACCAGGTCCTCCTCGTCCTTCTGCTCGACGGCCATGCTGGCGACGATGCCGACGCCGAGGCCGAGGCGCACGTAGGTCTTGATCACGTCGGCATCGCGCGCCGTCAGCACGACGTTCGGCACCAGGCCTTCCTTCGCGAATATGCCGTGCAGCGACGACGGGCCGGTGAAGCTGAAGACGTACGTCACGATCGGATACGCCGCCAGCTGCTTCAGCGTGAGTCCTTTCTTCGAGCGAGCCAGTGGATGATTGCGCGGCACGACGACGTGCCGGTGCCAGCGGTAGCACGGCAGCAGCGAATAGCCGTCGAAGAGCGATTCCGAGCCCGTGGCGATGGCGAAATCGATGCGATCGAGCGCCGCCATCTCCGCGATCTGCTCCGACGTGCCCTGGTGCAGGTGCAGGCGCACCTCCGGGTACCGCTCGCGGAACTGCTTGATCACCTCGGGCAGCACGTAGCGCGCCTGCGTATGTGTGGTCGCGATTGAGAGCGACCCGCGCTCTTCGTCCTTCAGGTCGTCAGACAGGCGCTTGATGTTCTGCACTTCGCGCAGGATCTTGACCGCGCGATCGATGACCTGTTGTCCCGCCGGCGTGACGCGCGTCAGGTTGCGGCCGTCGCGCACGAAGATCTGGAAGCCGAGCTCGTCCTCGAGCAGCTTGATCTGCTTGCTTACGCCCGGCTGCGACGTATGCAGCTTCTCGGCGGCGGCCGTGATGTTGAGCCCGGTCTGGGCCACCGCGGCGAGATAGCGCAACTGGTGCAGTTTCATGCCAGCATTCTAAGCGAAAGCGAACGATTCGCAGCTTGCGTGTCCCATGCCGTCGCGGCATATCGACAGCACCAATGGTTGCCGCCGGATCCGTCATGACGCTTGCCACGCTTCTCAGCCGCACGCCGCAGGGCCTCGAGGCGCCGCTGGTGCGGGTCGAAGTCGACGTCGGCGCGGGCTTGCCCGCGTTCTCCGTGGTCGGCCTGCTCGAAACCGCGGTCAAGGAGAGCAAGGACCGGGTGCGCGCGGCGCTCGCCAATTGCGGTCACGAATTTCCAGCGGGTCGCGTCACGGTCAATCTCGCGCCAGCCGACCTGCCCAAGGAAGGAG
>JBAVJR010000270.1:0-1814 GCA_049687855.1 Steroidobacteraceae bacterium
AAGCTGGACGCGGAGCAGATCGAGATCGCGAAGGCGAGCGAGGTGCTCGAGCACGATCATTACGGCCTCGAGAAGATCAAGAAGCGCATCCTCGAGTACCTCGCGGTGCGCAAGCTGAACCCGCAGGGCCGCAGCCCGATCCTGTGCTTCGTCGGACCGCCGGGCGTCGGCAAGACCTCGCTCGGACAGTCGATCGCGCGTGCGACGGGACTGAAGTTCCAGCGCGTCTCGCTCGGCGGCACGCACGACGAGGCGGAGATCCGCGGGCACCGCCGCACGTACGTCGGTGCGCTGCCGGGCAACGTGATCCAGGCGATCCGGAAGGCCGGCACGCGCAACCCGGTACTGATGCTCGACGAGATCGACAAGCTCGGTCACGGCATCCAGGGCGACCCCGCGTCGGCGCTGCTCGAAGTGCTGGATCCGGAGCAGAACTCGACGTTCCGCGACAACTACCTCGGCGTGCCGTTCGACCTGTCGAAGGTGCTGTTCATCGCCACGGCGAACCAGCTCGACACGATCCCGGGCCCGCTGCGCGATCGCATGGAAATCATCGAGCTCACGGGTTACACCGAAGAGGAAAAGGTCGAGATCGCACGGCGCTACCTCGTGCGCCGCCAGCTCGAAGCCAACGGCCTGAAGGCCGAGCAGGTCTCGGTCTCCGACGAGGCGCTGCACTCGATAGCGCGCGAATACACGCGCGAAGCCGGCTGCCGCAGCCTCGAGCGTGAAATCGGTGCGGTGCTGCGCAACGTCGCGGTGCGCGTGGCCGAAGGCAAGGCGACGTCGGTCCGCATCGAGGCCGCCGACGTGCACGAGATCCTGGGCGCGCCGAAGTTCGAGAACGAAGTCGCCATGCGCGTCAGCGTGCCGGGCGTGGCCACGGGCCTCGCGTGGACGCCGGTGGGCGGCGACATCCTGTTCATCGAAGCGACCCGCATTCCGGGCAGCGGCAAGCTGATCCTCACCGGGCAGCTCGGCGACGTGATGAAGGAAAGTGCGCAGGCGGCGCTGAGCCTGCTCAAGTCGCAGGCCGAGTCGCTCGGCGTGGATTCGACGCGGTTCGAGAAGAGCGACATCCACGTGCACATCCCGGCGGGCGCGATCCCGAAGGACGGGCCGAGTGCCGGCGTGACGCTCTATACGGCGCTCGTGTCGCTGATGACCAACAAGACGGTGCGCAACGACGTCGCCATGACGGGTGAGATCAGCCTGCGTGGGCTCGTGCTGCCGGTCGGCGGCATCAAGGAGAAGACGGTGGCCGCGCATCGGGCCGGGATCCGCACGGTGATGCTACCGGCGCGCAACCGGCGCGACCTGGACGACATCCCGGAGAGCGTGCGCAAGGAGCTGACCTTCGTGTGGCTCGAGCGCGTCGAAGATGCGGTTTCGCAGGCGATCGACGGGTCGGTGCCGAAGGCCGCGTGACTAACTCTCTCGCTCTTGCGGAAGAGGTCGGGCGCAGCGCGGGGAGGGTCCTGGCGTTTGATCCGGCATGTCCAGTCGCGCTTGGAAAGGCAGACACGCGCGCGCCAGGACATGCCGGATCGGACGCCTGATATCACGCGCCTGCGCGCCTTTTCCGCAAAGCCGGAAAAGATCGCACGGCGCAAGCAACGTCACCGTTGGCGTTCGAGCGACTGTTCCGCCGCGGACGCACGCAAGAACGTGCACGCGGGTGGGCTGGCCGCCGGGGTTTCAACGCGTAGCGCAGCTTTAATCCGATTCCTCGCGAATCGGGTCAATGCGCGCACCGCCGGCTCCCTGGTTTGGTTGCCTGCGCCCGCGTTCCTCAGTGGGGAGCAGTGATCGGG
>JBAVJR010000271.1:0-5365 GCA_049687855.1 Steroidobacteraceae bacterium
GGGACCGCATCGTGGAGCTGATCGAAGGCTCGGACATGATCTTCATCACCGCCGGCATGGGCGGCGGCACGGGAACGGGCGCCGCGCCGATCGTGGCACAGGTGGCGAAGGAACTCGGCATCCTGACTGTCGCCGTCGTGACCAAGCCTTTCGAGATGGAAGGCAGCAAGCGCACGTCGCTCGCGGAGCAGGGCATCAACGAGCTGCACAAGTACGTCGACTCGCTGATCACGATCCCGAACCAGAAGCTGCTGACGGTGCTCGGCGGCGACATGACGCTGCTCGACGCCTTCAAGACGGCGAACCAGGTGCTGCAGGGCGCCGTGCAGGGCATCGCGGAACTGATCACGCGTCCCGGCATGATCAACGTCGACTTCGCCGACGTCCGCACCGTCATGGCCGAGACCGGCATGGCGATGATGGGTTCCGGCCAGGCAAGCGGCGAGAACCGTGCGCGCGCCGCCGCCGAAGCTGCGATCTCGAGCCCGCTGCTCGAAGACGTGAACCTGTCGGGCGCCCACGGCCTGCTGATCAACGTCACGGCCGGCATGGACCTGCGCACGAGCGAGTTCCACCTGGTCGGCGAGACCGTGAAGCAGTTCGCCTCGGATGACGCGACGGTGGTCGTCGGTTACGTGATCGATCCGGACATGACGGACCAGATCCGCGTCACCGTCGTCGCGACCGGCATCGGCCGCGCCGTGGCCAAGGCCGTGCCGCAGCCGACGATGGTCCAGGGCGTCGGCCGCGCCGACCGCCGTCGCGCGCCGCTCGGCGTGGGCGACTACTCGGCCTATGACACGCCGCCGCGCCTGCGTGAGCGTGCGCGCGCGGTTGGCGACGGCCTGAGTCACGGCGACGAATCGTTCATCGACATTCCGGCATTCCTGCGCCGGCAGGCCGACTGAGGACGACCGCTTTTCCCGCCAGCCTCGGGAAAGGCATGCAGAGTCCGGGTGGAGGTTCCCTGCTCCGGGCCTCCGCCTGGCTCTGTCCTCCGGTTGCGAGGTGAACGACGATGAGTGCCGACAGCACCGCCGGCCTGGCCCAGGCGCTCGACTTCCGCGACGAATGCGACGCACTGTATTCGGCGCTCGGGAATGCGCCGGCCGAAGCCTGGGCCGAGCCGACGCAGTTCAAGGGCTGGACGTTTGACGACGTTCTCGGGCACCTCTACTTCTTCGACCACGCCGCGGAGATCGCTGCGCGCAGCCGCGACGAAGTCCAGGCGTTGTTCCGCGACATGTCCCGGGCGGGCGCCAGCGGCGTTCCGCTGGTCGAGTATTCGAGACGATGGCTCGACGGCTGCGCTGGCTCCGACCTGCTCGAGCGCTGGCGTGGCCAATACCAGCGGCTTGCAGCAATCTACGCCGCCTTCGAGCCGGGCCGGCGCCTGGCCTGGGCCGGCCCCGACATGAGCGCGCGGTCCTTCATGAGTGCCCGGCAGATGGAAACCTGGGCGCATGGGCAGGCGATCTTCGACGCGCTCGGCAGCGATCGCGTCGAGCACGACCGGCTGCGCAACATCGCCGTGATGGGCGTCAACACCTTCGGCTGGACCTTCAAGGTCAACCGCCTTGAAGCGCCCGCGGTGCAGCCATACGTGCGTCTGATCAGTCCGTCAGGTGCGTTGTGGGAGTGGAACGAGCCGTCGACGGCGGAATGCGTCGCCGGCAGCGCCGTGGAGTTCTGTCGCGTGGTCACGCAAACGCGCAACCTGGGCGACACGAATCTTGCGGTGACGGGCGCTGTCGCGCGGCAATGGCTGGAACGTGCGCAATGTTTCGCCGGCCCGCCGGAGCAACCGCCGGCACCCGGCACGCGGTTCAAACAGAGTCGCTACAACAACGAGTGGTGATCAGCCCGCCGTTGCGTCATCGACGTGGATGACGCCGTCGGCCTCGAGCCGATCGATCTCCGCACCTTCGAATCCGGCCTCCGCCAGCACCGTGCGACCGTCGGCACCCGGGCGAGGCGCGTGCCGATCCGCAGATTCCGTCCCGCCATGCCAGCGGAACGGCGCACGCGGCGCGCGCAGCCGGCCTTCGGTCGGATGATCGTATTCGTGGAAGAATCCCGTCGCCAGCAGGTGCGGGTCCTGCAGCAGTTCACCGACCGAGTTCACGCGCGCGCAGGGAATGTCTGCGGCGCGCAGGGATTCGAGCCATTGTGCGGTCGTCCGCGAGGGCGCGACCTCGGCAATGATCGCGTACAGCGAATCCACGCTCTGGCTGCGGAGCACCGGGTCCTGCACCTGCGGGGAATGCGCGAATTCCGCGCGCCCGATGATCTCGAAGAACGCCGTCCAGTGCGTGCCGTTGTACGGCAGGATCGCCATGAAGCCGTCCTGCGTGCGGTACGGCTTGCGATTGGGCGCTGCCAACCGGTCGTAGCCCGTCGGCCCGAGCGCGGGGACGAAGGTTGCGCCGCCCAGTTGCTCAGACATCAGGAACGCGACGGTGCTTTCGAACATGGGCGCTTCGATGCAGCAGCCTTTACCCGTGCGGGCGCGGTGCGCGAGGCCCGTTGCCACCGCGATCGCAAGATGCAGGCCACCGACCTTGTCGCAGAGGATCGTCGCGAGGTAGCGCGGTTCGCCCTGGGCATTCGCGTTCAAGGCAGCGACACCCGCCGCGGCCTGGATGATGTCGTCGTACGCGGGCTCGTCGGCGCTGGGGCCGCTCTGGTCGTAGCCAGCCGCGAAAGCGTAGACGAGGTCGGGCTTGATGCGCGCCAGCCGTTCGTAGGACAGGCCCAGCGGTTCTGCTGCCTTTGGCCGCATGTTGTGCACCACGGCATCGGCGCCAGCGACGAGTCGCTCCAGCACCGCCCGCGACTCCGGCCGCTTCAGGTCGATCGCGAGCGAACGCTTGTTGCGGTTGAAGCCCATGAAGCCTGCACCCATCGAGCGCGAGCGGCCCGGCCGCACGGTGCGGAAGAGGTCGCCCTGCAGCGGTTCGATCTTGATGACGTCCGCCCCGAGATCGCCCAGTGTCTGCGTCGCATAGGGGCCCAGCACGATCGTCGTGAAGTCGAGGACGCGGATTCCTTGCAGCAGGGGCAGCATCGATCTCACCCGGCAATGTGCGAAAGCACGCGCAGGATACAATGACAGGAACGTACGGGGCTCGAGATGCATCGCGAGGTTGGAACGCATGGGACCGCTGCAGGGAATCCGGATCATCGAACTCGCGGGGCTGGGCCCGGCGCCATTCTGCGCCATGATGCTGGCCGACATGGGCGCGACGGTCATCCGCGTCGACCGCGTCTCCGCGCCGCCCGCAGAGCCCGATCCGGTCGACACCCTGCTGCGCAACCGGCGGTCGATCGCGCTCAATCTGAAGAGTCCGGCGGGCATCGCCGCCCTGCTGCGGCTCATCGACGGCGCGGACGCATTGATCGAGGGCTTCCGGCCGGGCGTGGCCGAGCGCCTCGGCGTGGGACCGGGCGTCTGTCTCGCGCGCAATCCGAAGCTCGTCTACGGGCGCATGACGGGCTGGGGCCAGGGCGGACCGCTCGCGCATTCGGCGGGGCACGACATCAATTACCTCGCGCTCACCGGGGCGCTGCACCTGATCGGCGAACGCGGTCGCAAGCCGGTGCCACCGCTGAACCTCGTCGCGGACTTTGGCGGCGGCGGCATGATGCTGCTCGCCGGCCTGCTGGCGGCGCTGCTCGAAGCTTCGCGGTCCGGCCAGGGCCAGGTGGTCGATGCCGCGATGACCGACGGCGCCATTGCGCTGCTCTGCATGTGTTTCTCGCAGCGCGCGGCCGACCCGGGATTCCGCGACGAGACCGGCGAGCTGATGCTCGCGGGCGGCGCGCCTTACTACGGCACGTTCGAGACCAGCGATGGCAAGTACCTCGCCCTCGGCTCGATCGAGCCGCAGTTCTACGCGCTGCTGATCGAGAAGCTCGGGCTCGACCGGAAGTTCCTCGCGGCGGGATACCCGGCGGACAGCAGGCACTGGCCTGCAGCGGAAGCCGCCATCGCGGCGGCGGTGCGGACCAGGACGCGCGACGAATGGGCCGTCATATTCGAGGGCACCGACGCCTGCGTCGCTCCTGTACTCAGTCTCGGTGAGGCGGCGCAGCATCCGCACAACGTTGCGCGCGGCAGCTTCATCACGGTGAACGGCGTCGAGCAGCACGCGCCGGCACCGCGGTTCAGTCGTACCGCGGCAGCGCCGGTCCAGGGGCCGCATCGGGCCGGAGCCGACACCGAGGCCGTGCTGAGCGAGGCTGGATTCTCCGCCGCGGATATTGAACGCCTGCGGGCCGCGGGCGGCCTGGCCTGATCGGCCTCGCCGCGCAGCGGACCAGTCCATTATGATGTTTGGCCCTGACCGGAGTTACACGCATGGCTGACGCTTTCATCTACGACCACGTCCGCACGCCGCGGGGCCGCGGCAAGCCCGACGGCTCGCTCCACAGCATCACCCCGATGCAACTCGCCGCGCAGACGCTGCGGGCCGTGCGCGATCGCAACAGCCTCGACACGTCGTTGCTCGACGACGTCGTGCTCGGCTGCGTCTCGCCGATCGGCGAGCAGGGCGCCGACATTGCGCGTGTGGCAACGCTCGTCGCCGGTTACGCCGAATCCGTGCCGGGCCAGCAGCTGAACCGCTTCTGTGCCTCGGGTCTCGAGGCCATCAACAATGCCGCGGCACAGGTCATGTCCGGCCAGGCGCAGGCCGTCGTGGCCGGCGGCGTCGAATCGATGTCGCGCGTGCCGATCGGCAGCGACGGTGGCGCCTGGGTCGCGGACCCGGCCGTCGCCTACAACACGTACTTCGTGCCGCAGGGCGTGGGCGCGGATCTCATCGCGACGCTCGATGGCTACACGCGCGAGACCGTCGACGGTTACGCCGTCGAGAGCCAGCGCCGCGCCGCCGCCGCCTGGGCTGAAGGCCGCTTCGCACGCTCCATCCTGCCGGTCAAGGACATCCTCGGCCGCGTCATGCTCGATCGCGACGAACACATGCGTCCCGACACCACGCTGCAGAGCCTGGCAGCGCTCAAGCCCGCGTTCGCGACGATGGGTGAGCAGGCGGGATTCGATGCCGTCGCGCAGCTGAAGTACCCGGAAGTCGATTCGATCAACCACGTGCACACGGCCGCCAACTCGAGCGGCATCGTCGACGGCGCCGCGGGCGTGCTGATCGGCAGCAAGCGCTTCGGCGGCAAGGCCGGCCTGAAGCCGCGCGCGCGCATCCGCGCGTTCACGTCGATCGGCAGCGAACCCGCGATCATGCTGACCGGTCCCGCGCTCGTGACGCAGAAGCTGCTCTAGCGCGCCGGCATGACGGTCAGGGACATCGACCTGTTCGAGGTCAACGAGGCGTTCGCCGCCGTCGTGCTGCGC
>JBAVJR010000272.1:0-2973 GCA_049687855.1 Steroidobacteraceae bacterium
GCGTCCACCAGCACATCGTCGACCGCACCAGCCTGAGCTCCGATACGCGCGACGCAGCGCTGACCGAACTCGCGCGCGACTACTTTCGCGCAGGACTGTACGACCGCGCGGAGGAATTGTTCCAGGCCCAGGCCGAGAGCGGCCGCGAACCCGCGCTCGCGTTGTCGCACCTGGTGCGCATCTACGAGATCCAGCACGAATGGCAGCAGGCGGCCGACGCACACAAGCGGCTGCGCAGTGTCGGCGTACCGGAGCAACCTGCCGCGATCGCGCATTTCTATTGCGAGATGGCGGAGGCGGCGATCGCGGCGCAGGACTACCCGCTTGCGATCGAACACCTCGAGAGCGCGGCGCGGGAACAGCACGATTTCGGGCGCGGCGCGATCCTGCGCGGGGACCTGGCGCGGCGGCAGGGCGACCCCAGGCTCGCCGTGCAGCTGTATCGCAGCGTGGTGCGGCGCGACTTCCATCTGCTCGCGCTGGTGCTGCCGCGCCTGGCCGATGCGGCGAAGCAGGCCGGCGAGCCGCAGCAGTTCGACGAGATGCTCGAGGAACTCGTGCGCAAGGGCGCCGGTAATCCTGCCGAGATCGCGTATGCGGCGATCGTCAGTGGCTACTACGACGATCCGGTCATCCTTGAATGCGTGCGCGCGATGCTGACCATCGACAGCGATCTGCGGGACATGACGGCCGCCTTCCTGCCGGCCGCCGCAGAACCTACGCGTGAGCAACTGCACGCGATTGCGGGCGCGCTGCGCAACGTGGTGCTGCGGCACGCGCGGTACCGCTGCAGCCAGTGCGGCCTCGACAGTTCGACGTTCCTCTGGCAGTGCCCCGGCTGCCATTCGTGGGACACGCTGCGCGGCGTCGCTGCGCTCGAATTCCTGCCGAAGGCTGCGCTGCCTCGATCGGCGGCTTGAATTTCGCGGCGAACACGCGAGTTTCGCAGCACGCCAACCCGCACGCCCGGCGCTAACTTGGCTCCCGGCCGTGGCGTCCTGCCGCGGTGCGCAAGCAACCAAGGAGGCGTAGATCATGCAAGACAAGACAGTCCGGACGCTGGTCCAGGGACTCATCCTCAGCCTGCTGCCGGCGGGCGCTGCCCTGGCGGGCCCGGTGAACCTCAACAGTGCGGACGCCGCGACGCTCGCCAGGGAGCTCGATGGCATCGGTCCGGCGAAGGCGCAGGCCATCATCGAGTTCCGGCAGAAGAACGGTCCGTTCCGGAGCCCGGAAGACCTGCTCAAGGTCGACGGCATCGGCGAGCGCGTGCTCGAGCAGAATCGCGGCAACATCCGGCTGAACGGGGCGGCTGCCGCGCCTGCCCAGTCCGGAAAGCCCGCGCCCAAGCCGGCGTCCAAGCCGGCTGCGCCACCCGCCGGCCGCTGACGACCACACCTGCGGGGCCCGGACGGCAACGTCCGGCGCCTCGTTGCGGGATGGGCGCATGGAGGGACCGCCGCGCTATCTAGTATCATGTTGCGTCTGCCGATCGTCGGCAATAACAGGTCCAGCGCAGCATGAAGATCAGGACGGCAGTCTTCCCCGTGGCAGGCCGCGGCACGCGGTTCCTGCCGGCCACGAAAGCCAGCCCCAAGGAGATGCTGCCGATCGTCGACAAGCCGCTGATCCAGTACGCAGTCGAAGAGGCGCTGCAGGCCGGCGCCGAAAAGCTGGTGTTCATCACCGGCACGGCCAAGCGGGCGATCGAGGACCATTTCGACCCCGACCACGAACTCGAGCAGGAACTCGCGAACAAGGGCCGCGAGCAGACGCTCAATACGCTGCGAGGCATCGTTCCTTCCTACGCCAGCTGCCTCTTCATCCGCCAGGCGTCTCCGCTGGGTCTCGGCCACGCGGTGCTGTGCTCGCGCCCGGCGGTCGGCGACGAGCCATTCTTCGTGCACCTGGCGGACGACCTCATCGACGCCGAGGAAGCCTGCCTCGCGCAGATGTCGCGGGTGTTCGACCAGTTCGGCGGCAGCGTGCTCGGCGTGCAGACGGTGAGGCCCGACGAAACCGACAAGTACGGCATCGTCGCGGCCGATGTCGTGAGTGAGCGGGTTTCGCGTGTCAGGCGCATCGTCGAGAAACCAAAGCCGAAGGATGCGCCGTCCAACCTCGCGGTGGTCGGCCGTTACGTGCTCACTCCGGCGATCTACGGCAAGCTCGAGACCATCGGCCGCGGCGCGGGCGGCGAAATCCAGCTGACCGACGGCATCGCCGCGCTGCTCGTGGACGAGCCCGTCTTCGCCTATGCGTTCGAGGGCAAGCGGTACGACTGTGGCTCGAAGCTCGGCTACCTCGAGGCCACGGTCGAGTTCGCGCTCAAGCATCCCAGGCTGGGCCGGCAGTTCGCCGACTACCTGGCGCGGCGGGTCGCCGAGGGCCTGGAGCGCTGAAGGCGCCCCGGGGAAGTCGCGCAGGGTGGTCGCCGATAGAAGCAGCGGAGTAGAGCAAATGACGGCAAACAACCAGGATCTGCAACGACGTCGTGACGCGGCATTCGCGCGGGGACTCGGCAACCAGCTGCCGGTGTATGTCGAGCGGGCGCGCAACGCCGAGATCTGGGACGTCGAAGGTCGCCGCTACATCGACTTCGGCAGCGGCATCGCCGTGCTCAACACCGGGCACCTGCACCCGAAGGTGCAGGCCGCCGTGGCGCAACAGCTCGACGCGTTCAGCCACACCTGCCTGATGGTCACGCCTTACGGCGTCGCGGTCGAACTCGCCGAGAAACTCAACCGGCTCGCGCCGGGGCCGACGCCGAAGAAGGCGATCTTCGTGACGACGGGTGCCGAGGCGGTCGAGAACTGCATCAAGATTGCGCGCGCCCACACGGGACGCGCCGGCGTGATTGCATTCGGTGGCGGATTCCACGGGCGCACGTTCATGGCGATGGCGCTCACGGGCAAGGTCGTCCCCTACAAGGCAGGCTTCGGGCCTTTCCCGGCCGAGGTCTACCACGCGCCG
>JBAVJR010000273.1:0-1552 GCA_049687855.1 Steroidobacteraceae bacterium
GCGCATATCAGTTGGAGAGTTTCACGGCCGATGATGTCGAGCGAGCCGGTGAAATCATGCGCCGCTACGGCGATCTGCAGATCGGGCTTGCCGATGCCTCGATCGTCGTGCTCGCCGAACGGCTCGGGACCACTGAGATCCTGACCCTGGACCTGCGTCACTTCCAAGCACTTCGCGTCGGTGGTCGCAAGCGGTTCCGCATCCGCCCCGTCGACACCTGATCCGAGGCGCCGCGAGGGAGGTCGCGAATCCCCACTGCTGACCGTCGTAGACGGCAGTTCATGGCCGGCAGCCGCGGTTCGCCATGCTCGCCGAAAGCAGCCCGTGGGAAATCGGGGATCGGCGAAGGTCGGCTTTTCGACACTACCCCACAAGGAAACAACCGGCCAACTCCGGCGGTCCGCGGTCACCGCGGTGATTTCCCGTGTGCGGCCGTTCACGCCAGCGCGCCGAAGTCGTGGTGGCGATGAACACTTCGTCGCCAGCACCTGTGCTGCGCAACCAACCGATCAGCGCAGGCTACCGACACGAGCCCGGCAGCCACGGCAGGCGGCGACGACGGCATCCAGCAGGCGCGGGCCGAGGCACGCCGCCGCAAGGGTCCGGCCTGTCACACGCGGACTCAATTGGCCAGCGGCTGATACTGCTTCAGCATCTCGAGGGTACGGCGCCACGCGTCGCGATCGTCGTCACGACGATAAGCGCGCACAGGTTCGCCGTGCGCACCGGATTCCAGGTTGAATCCGTGGTCGGCTTCCGGGTAGACGACGAGTTCGAACTTCACGCCGGCGTCCTTGGCGGCCGCTTCCATCGCCTGTGCGGTTTCGACCAGGCAGCAGTTCTGGTAGCGGTCGAGCTGCGCTGCCATCACCAGCACCGGAACCCGGAAGCGCTTGACGAAGAAGCTGACCTTGTCGACCCAGGTGCGCGTGTAGGGGTAATACGCGACAACCATCGAGACGAGGTCCTGCATCGGTGCCGCGTTGTAGAGCGCCCCGCCGCCGCCCAGCGAAAAACCAATCACCGCCGCTTTGCCCGGGACAGCGGCCGGCGAGCGTTGCGCCCGCTCGATCGCGGTCTTCAGGGCGGCGAGGCCGGTCAGCGCGGGATTCAGGATGTCCTTGCCGTCGAGTAGGACTGCGTAGTAGCCGAGCTTCGCCAGCTCGGCGGCATAGGTCTGATACGAGTTCGGACCAGTCTGCCCCGAGATGACGATGACGATTGGACCTTTCCCGCTCGCCGGGGCGTACGCAGTCTGGGCGGGGCCGTCCGGTCCGGCTTCGGTCGACATCCCCTCCGCGTGGGCTATCGCCGCCACGATTCCAAACAAAACGCCGAACAAGGCGTACTGCGCGGTGCGAACCAACCAAGATCCTCGAACTGATGCAAGCATCGACATCGTCGTCATGCCTCCTCCTCAGTCGCACGATCGGGCGCGGGGTGCTTCCTACGCGAAAACGATCCTATCGTAGCGCGGATACGAGTGTTTCGCCGACCGGTCGCGCAGCGCGTCGCCAGATGCTCGCTGCGGAAGTGCGCCTGTCGGCCGCTG
>JBAVJR010000274.1:0-2767 GCA_049687855.1 Steroidobacteraceae bacterium
AGCCAAGCCTGCCCGCCGCCCGGTCCGGCCACTCGACGAGCACCACCGAGCCGGCGCCCCGCAGGTCGCGCAGACCGAGGTCGTCGAGTTCGTCCGGATGGCGCAAGCGGTACAGGTCGCAGTGCGCGATGTCGCGTCCGTGAAAGCGGTAAGGTTCGATCAACGTGTATGTTGGGCTGCGAACCGGACCGACGTGTCCCAGCTCTGTCAGCAACCCGCCCACGAGCGTCGTCTTGCCGGTGCCGAGCTCGCCGGAGAGCGTGACGAGCAACGACTCGTGCGCAGGCGTAGTCAGCAGCGCTCGCGCAAGACGCGCGCCGAACGCCCGCATCTCGTCCGCGCCACGGGTGGCGTGCTCGGTCGTCACCACGGGTTCACGCAGGCGCGCACCTCGTCGATGACGTCGGTCGCCAGCATGCCGCGCTCGCCCGCGGCTGCCGCGCGATCGCCAGCGCAGGCGTGGACGAACACGCCTGCCCTCGCGGCGAGCGCGAGGTCGCCGCACTGTGCGGCGATACCTGCAATCACACCGGTGAGCACGTCGCCCATGCCGGCAACGGCCATGCCCGGGTTGCCGCGATCGCAGAGCCAGCCCGCATGCGCCTGCATCTGCACGATCGAACCCGCGCCTTTGAGCACGATCACGCCGCCGTAGCGCTGCTGCAAGGCGGCGGCGGCGGCCAGCCGATCGCGCTGGATGTCGTCCGTCGTGACGCCCAGCAAGCGCGCCGCTTCGCCAGGGTGCGGCGTCAGCACCCAGTGCTCGCACTTGCGCGGATTGCGTGCCAGCAGGTTGAGCGCGTCGGCATCGACCACGACCGGCTTCTGCGCAGCGAGCGCCGCAACGAAGATTTCCATCGCCCAGGGCGACTGGCCGAGTCCGGGTCCGAGGGCGAGCACCGTCGCGCGCTCGAGGCCGCGTTCCATTTCGCTGCCGCTGTCGACGGCGAGCGACATCAGTTCGGGCCGTGAGCCGAGCGCGCCCAGGCCCTGCAGATGCGCTGCCACGGTGACGAGGCCCGCGCCCGCACGCAGCGCCGCTTCGCCCGCGAGGCGCACCGCGCCACCCATGCCAGCGGCACCGCCGATCACGAGCACGTGGCCGTGACGCCCCTTGTGCGCCGTGCGTCCGCGCACGGGCAGCGCAGCGTTCACGACCGACTCGTCCAGCAGCCTCAAAGTGGGACTGGATGCTTCGTAGGCACCCAGCGGCACTTCGAGGTCGTCGAACACGATCTTGCCCGCGTAGTCCGGCCCGGCGCCGAGATAACAACCCACTTTGCGGCCGATGAACGTGACCGTGAGGTCGGCACGCACGGCGCAACCCAGCACGTGACCGGTATCGGCATGCAGGCCGGAGGGAATGTCGACGGCGACGACGGGGCGGTTCGCCGCGTTGATGGCCTGGATGCATTCCGCGGACAGGCCGGTCACCTCACGCGTGAGCCCCGTGCCGAAGATCGCATCGACGATGACGTCGCCGGCGCGAGCCGCCGACGCGTGCCACGCCTCGAGCTGCCCGCCCGCCGCGACGAATTCGTCATGCGCGCGACGTGCGTCTCCCTGCAGGACGGAGGGATCGGCGATGGCCACGACGTGAACCCTGAGCCCCTGCGCACGGGCGATGCGGGCAACCACGTAACCGTCGCCGCCATTGTTGCCAGGCCCGCACAGCACGACGATCGAGCGTGCGTCCGGCCAGCGCTGACGCAGCGCGTTGAGCGCCGCGTGACCCGCGCGCGTCATGAGTTCATAGCCCGGGAGGTCGAAGCGTTCGATGGCTCGACGATCGAGCTCGCGCACTTCGGCGGCAGAGAAGAGCCCGGCGGGGAGCGGGTGCATCTGCGCATTATACTGCCAGCCTCCTCGCCCGGACCGCGCCGTCCCATGCAGCCCCCGATGCAACCCGACAATGCGCTCGCGCTTTCGATCAAGCGATGGGGCCGTGAACTCGGTTTCCAGAAGGTCGGCATCGCGGGTGTCGACCTGGCAGCAGACGAGCAGCGGCTGGCGGCGTGGCTGGCGCAAGGGCGTCACGGCACGATGCAGTACATGGAACGGCACGGCACCCGGCGCTCGCGACCCGCCGAACTGGTCCCCGGCACGATTCGCGTCGTGAGCGCGCGCATGGATTACCGGGGCGAGACCACGGACCCGGAAACCGTGCTGGACGATCCCCTGCTCGGTTACGTGTCCCGTTATGCGCTCGGTCGCGACTACCACAAAGTGCTGCGTCACCGTCTCGCGCAGTTGGCGGCGCGCATCGCCGCAGCTGCGGGCACAGCGGGCTTTCGCGCCTTCACGGACAGCGCACCCGTGCTGGAGAAGGCGCTTGCGCGCGACGCCGGGCTCGGCTGGATCGGCAAGCACACCAACCTGCTCGACCGTCACGATGGCTCCTGGTTCTTCCTCGGCGAGATCTACACCGACCTGCCGCTGCCGGTCGACGCGCCGGTGAGTTCACACTGCGGCTCGTGCACGGCGTGCATCGACGTGTGTCCGACGCAGGCCATCGTCGCGCCCTACGAACTCGATGCGCGGCGTTGCATCTCGTACCTGACGATCGAGCACGATGGCCCGATCCCGGAAGAGTTTCGCGCCGCGCTGGGCAACCGCATCTACGGCTGCGATGACTGCCAGCTCGTGTGCCCCTGGAACCGGTACGCGAAAGTCACGGCCGAACCGGATTTTCGAACGCGGCACGGACTCGACGCGCCAAGCCTGGTCGAGCTGTTCCGCTGGAGCGAGGAGCAGTTCCTGGCGCGGA
>JBAVJR010000275.1:0-12300 GCA_049687855.1 Steroidobacteraceae bacterium
ACCCGAAAGCGAGTCGAGGCTACCGCTCGATCCGGTACTCGACATCCGCACTCTGCTCGATACCCGCCTCGGCCTTCAGCGACCACCGTTCGTTCAGGGTGTACCTGAGCTTGATGGTGTTGATCGCCTCGGCGATCGAGATGCCGTAACTGACGAACAGCTTGGGCGACAGCGCCTTGCCCAGCACCACCGCCGTATCGCTATCGCCCGTCCGTTCGACGGACACTTCGTCGAGGCCGAGGCGCGTGCCGAGACCGCCAAGCAGCAGCCCGCCGCCGCTCACCGCGAGACTCTCTGCCGCCTGGTTGACGTTCGAGGCTTCGCCGGATTGCAGCGTGTCGATCGAACGACCGGTCAGCAGGTACGAGAGTGCCTCGTTGCTCGACATCGCCGGTTGCGAGGTGATCGTGATGTAGGGCTGCTCGATCGTCCCGCGCACGTTGACCGCGACGGTGATGTCCGCGTCCTTGATCTTGCGCTCCGCAACGATGTCGAGCAGCGGCTCGCTGAGCGGCGAGTCATCGTACGACAGCGTACCCTTGGTGATGCGCACGTCCTGGCCGAACG
This sequence comes from Steroidobacteraceae bacterium, assembly GCA_049687855.1. Lineage (GTDB taxonomy): Bacteria > Pseudomonadota > Gammaproteobacteria > Steroidobacterales > Steroidobacteraceae > RPQJ01. The sequence continues at coordinate 568 of JBAVJR010000275.1, forward strand.
CCTTGTACTGGCCTTCGGCCACCCGGATGACGCCGTTGCCGCGCGCCACGTCGTCCGGCACCGTCGACACCGTCACGGCGCCGTCGAGGCGTGCCTTGAGGCCGTAGGCATTCACGCGCACCGCATTGCCAAGCATCACCTTGACCCGCGTCGTGATGCGGTCCGCCGACGAAGGCTCCGTGTCCTCGACGTCCGGCAGGCCGACGATGCGTTCGTCTGTCGACGTGCTGACCGAAGTCGTGAACTCGCGCGGCGAGATCTTCGCGTTCGGAATCCTCACCTCGCCATCGACGTGGTAACCGTTTGCGCCGGCGTGCAACACAATGTCGGGCGAAGCGAGGACGCGCAGCTCCGGTGTATCGGACACGAGCAAGCGTTCGCCGCGCAGACGCATGGCGCCGGTCATGACACCTTCCGGCCAGGTGAAGTTGCCGTCGATCGTCAGCTTGCCTTTGCCGCTGTCGCCAGTCGCATTGAACTGGAGGGCATCGCCGTTGAACGACCCATCGGCCTGCAGCGCCGTGACTTTCAGATTGGTCCGGTAGAGTTCCAGCAGGCCGTCGCGGACCTGGAAGTCGCCATTGAACGTCGGTTGGCCGACCGTTCCTCCCAGCACGACGTTGCCGTCGAGCCGGCCCGCCGCGCGATCGATCTCCGGCACCAGCAGCGGCAATACCTTGAGCGCTTCCGACGTGCCCTTGATGCGGCCGGTCAGTGTCGAATCGAGCGGCGCGCCCGCATGCCGCTGCACCAGCGCGTCACCCTGCACCTTGGTGAATTCGTCGATGCCGATGTCGAGGGTTGCGTGAATCTGCGTGGGGTCGGCCAGCAGGTCGAAGCGGCTGCTGCCCAGCTGGATGCGCTCGACGCGGAACTTGTTGCGCTGCATGTTGATCGTCGGCTCGTGCACCAGCAGCGTCATACCGCCGATCCACTCCTTGCCCGGCGATTTTTCCGCCCACCCGCCGGCCTGCAGCCGGCCGTCGAACTCGCGCCAGCCGAGCAGCGATCGCAGGATGCGCTGCAGTGGCCAGTCTTCCGCGCTGTAGAGCACGCGCCACGACCGCGGCTCTGGGCGGAACTCCCCTTCGATGCACAGCCGCGCGTCCTGATCCGTGCGCAGGCACAGCGGTGCCGCACGCCGCAGCGCCGGACCGAGCACCAGCGCCGCCGGCTGGATCAGCCGCGCATCGCCTTCGGCAAACTGGATCTCGGCCTGCGACAAGTCGCCGGCCCACTGGCTGCGCCCGAGGTCGTAACCGCCATCGGCGACGAACTCGCCGCGGAATTCCGTGATGCGGCGACTGGGGTCGCCCGGCGAGGCGAAGTCGAGCGTGATCTGGTGCTCGCCGACGAAACCCGCGAGGCTGCCGCGTGCAAAGTCGAACGCGAGCCCGGCGGCCTCGATGGTACTGGCGCTGAATGCGACACTCGAACGACGCTTGTCGCTCGAGTCGATGTCGGCTTCGGCGTCGAAGCTCGCGACCTGCAATCCGTCATAATCGAAGTTCCGCACGCGTGCGGTGCCGGCGATGACCGGGCGTGCGAGTGTGCCATGAGCCGTGCCGCGCGAGACCAGTGTTCCAGCCATGCCAGGCACGGCAACGGCCAGCGAACGCAGGTCGACGTTCCAGTCCAGGTCGAGAGCGTTGGCGCCGATGCGACCGTTGACGTCGGCGAAGGAAGCGCCGTTCGCAATGCGCACGTCCTTCAGGTCGAACACGCCGTCGCGGTGCGCAATCTCACCGCGCCCGGTCAGCGGCCGGCCGAACATCGTGCCGGAGAGTGCAGTGAGTCGAGCGGTCCACGGCGCCGCCGCGCTGAGTCCCGCGCCCGCGATCGATCCCTTCGCGTTGATGCGGCCTTCGACTCCCGGACGCAACTCGCTGATCGCGAGCCCCTGTGCGTCGACGTCGAAGCCCCACGCCTGGTTGCCGGACCACGACAGCGTGCCGCGACCGTTGATCCGCCCGCGCAGCGCGTAACCATCGAAGCGATCGAGCACGACGCCCGTCTTGTTGACGACGCCGGCCGCCTCGAAGCTCGTCGACGGAATGGCGGGGCCTGCAACCAGTGCGCGTGTCGTGAACCGGTACGGCAGCGAACCTTCCAGCGTGTACACGCCCTGCGGGCTTTGCACGATGGGCTCGCCGTCGAGCTCGATGGGCCATTGCAGCGCCGACCATTCACCGTTCAGCGCCAGCAGCGGCAGCGTTCCTTCCGCTGCGTTGGCATCGGGCAGCTTGATCGTTCCGCTCGAAGTCACCGTGAGCCCCATGCGCGGCAGCCACACCTGCAGGCTGGCGAGCGCAATCGTCCGCTCTTCCCATCGACCTGCGCCCTGCACGCGCAGCTGCTGGTTCGGCAGCGCCGGCGAGGTCAGCGTCCCGTCGATCCCAAGCGATGCAAGACCTGCGGCGAGCGTGATCGTGCCCGTCACATGCGGCAGGCGTCCGGCAGGTATCCAGGGCGAGCCATCGAACGCGGTCATGCGGAAGGTGCCTTCCGCTCGCGGTTGCTCCGTCAGGTCGAGCAACGTACCTGCAAACGCCAGTTTCGCCGGCGCGTCGAGGAAAACTTCCGCACCGAGCCGGGCGAGATCACCTCGGGAGACGACACGGAAGCGGTATTCGAATGCGTCGCCGGGCAGCCGCCATTCCCCGCGCAGGTCCGTGCGCAGGCCGAGCGGCTCGGTGGCACGCAGGCCGAGGTTGCCGCTGATGCGTCCGTCCGGTCCGTGCACGTCGACGGGGTCGAGCTTGAGCCGCCATCGCGTCACGCTGAGTGAACCCCTGGCTGCGCGCGCGTCGAGGCGCCGGCCACTCTTCAGCGTAAGTGCGATGTCACCGAGCCGGAAGTCCGGCGCCGTGATCTGCAAGCCGGCCGGCAGGAAATACGGGGGCTTCCTGGGTTGCTCCGGCCGCTCCTTGAGCGTCACCTCGAGGCGCGACACCCGCAGGCCCTCGAGCCCCAGGCGGCCGACGATCAGGCCGCCCGGTTCGGGATTCACGGCCAGTCCGCGCGCGACGATGTGCGCTGCTGCGTGGTCGACGACAATGCTGTCCGCCGTCAGTGGCCCGGCGATTGAGCCACGCGCGCCGCGCACCTCGATCTTCAGGTTGGGCAACCGGCCCAGTTGCGCGAGCGCGTAATCCAGGCCCTGCTGCGTGAACAACAGCCAGTTCAGGAAGATCGCGACGCCGCCTGCCAGCGCCAGCAGCAGCCCGATGAGCACGAGTGATCTGCGTCGCACGCTACAGCACCTGCGTGATATTCAGGTGGAAGCGCGGATTCAGGCCGGACTGCGACAGCGCCTGCGCCACGTCGAAACCGATCATGAGCATCGGCAGCTTCCAGCGCACGCCGACACCGACCGAGTATTCGAGCGGCGTGCTCCAGTCGTTGAATGCGTTGCCCGTATCGAAAAACACGGCGCCGCGGAAGTTGCGGGGGAAGTCGCGCTCGAACTCGACGCTGGCGACGACTTTGTGTTCACCACCACCACCCTGGCCCGATGACGTGCCGGTCTCGGTGTCGCTTGCCGGCAGCGGCGGGCTCAGCGAGTTGAGTGCGAAGCCGCGAACGCTGCGGTCGCCGCCCGCGAAGAACCGCTGCGACGCGGGCAGTTCGGAGAAATCGTCCACCCAGCTGGTGCCGATTTCCGCGCGGCCACGCACGTACCAGGGGCCGTGGATCGGCCAGACGCGCTCGGCCCGGCCATAGAAGCGCAGGTAGGTCGCGTCTGATCCCAGCGCTGCCGGGCTGCCGCTCAGCTCCACGAAATACGCTGCGTCACGCACCCACCCGGTCAGGAAGTTCGGCGGCAGGCTCGCGTAGCTGATGCCCGGGATCAGCAGCAGGGCATCGTCGGAGCGGCCATCGGGATAGATCGTGCGCTCATCGTTGAGCTTCAGGAACATCACCTGCTGCCAGCGTCCGAAGACCTGTGTCAGGCCCCCGGTGAGCTCGGTGCGCTGGCTCCTCAGGTCGCCGATGTCCTCGTCGACGTAGGCCAGCGAGAACTCGAGCTTCTCCAGGCTCGGATCCCCGACCGGGATCACGTAGCGGGCGAGTGCCTCGTAGCGGATCTCGGAGGCCGTGAGCTCGACCCGCGACCGGTGGCCCCGGGTATTGATCAGCCGGTTGTCCCAGGTGAACTGGCCGCGAACGCCGGTGTCGGTGCCGTAACCCGCGTTCAAGCCATAGCGATTGCGCTTGATCGGCTCGACGTGGATCTTCACCGGGACAGTCAGGTTCGCACGGTCGCGTTCACCGGGCGAGACGACGACGCTGGAAAAATAGTTGCTGTCCTCGAGCGCGTACTGCGTGCCGTTCAGTTGCTCCGGCGAATACGGCTGGCCGGGTGCGAATCGGACGTATGCGCGCAGCAGGTCGTCATCGATTACGTCCTGGTGGATCTCCAGGGCGCCGAATTCGTAGCGGCCGCCGGTCTCGAGCGTGATGCGGGCATCCGCCGTCAGGTCGGTGGGATTCACGATCAGCTCGCGGCGGGTAAGCGTGGCGTCGAGGTACCCACGATCGCGCGCGGTGCGCATCAGGGTGGCCTTGAGTGTGTCGTAACCGGCGTGATCGAGCCGCGTGCCGGGCTTGAGCGTCGTATCGGCGACAACCGTCGCCAGGGACTTGTCCATCGCACCGGCGCCCACGATCTCGACGTCGACGGCTTTCATCCGCACCGGTTCCCCGGGGACGATCTTCAACCGGACGATCCACTTGGGATCGTCGCGGCTGGTGCGGCTGCGAATGGTCGGGGCGTAGTAGCCGTAAGGACGCAGCGCGTCGGCGGCTTCGTCCACGGCCCGATCGGCGAGCCGCCGCACCTGCGGATCGGTCAGGTCTTCGCGCGTCACGTAGCGTGACAGCGTCAGGTAGGAGCGGACATTGGCTGCCATATCGTTCGGCACGCCGTCGACTTTGATCTCGATGCGCTCCTTGGGCGCGGCCGCGAGCGCCATCCCGGACCATCCCAGCACGCAGGCCAGCAACAGCCGCCCCAGCAGGCCAGCCAGCGTTCGATGCCGGTGCGCGCCGCTCGTCATCATTCCTGCGACCGGTCGAACTGCTCGTGCAGTGCGGCAGCGTGCGGGAGCGGATCATGCGCGGGGTCGAGCCAGCGCTCGGGTACGTCGGCGCTCGCGAATTCGAGTCGCGTCGCACCGGTCGTGTTGCCGGCTGCGTCGAACCTGCGCTCGCACATCGTCGTGCGGCCATCGTGCTCGACGAGCAGGACCGACGAGCAGCGCGTGCCATAACGTTCGTGCACGACGAAAGGCGAGGACAAGGCGCGCTCCCACTCGGGCGGCAGGCCGGTGTCCGGCGTTTCGTCGAGGTCGGCGGGCAGGCGATCGGCGAGCAGCGCGAACAGCGACTCAGGCTCGAGCGCCTCGGTCGCGATCAGTTCCGACAGCCGCGCCCGCGAGCGCAGCAGCTTGGGCCACGGGGAATCGAGCCAGTGATTGCTGAGCCCGTAGATGCCGGGCTCGAGCAGCCTCGCCGCGAGTCCGTCGCGGTTCGAGTAGTAATAGAGCGAGCGCGACCCGCCGAGCAGCACGTTGAAGCCGGCGTAGCGCGGCGCACGGTTGCACAGGTCGTCGAGGTACTCCTGCGGCGACGCCGCCCCGGCCAGGAAGCGCGTCACGAGGTCGCCGCGCGACGGCGCGCCCGCTGCGGCTTGCTCGAGTTCCCGGAAATTGGTGACGACGCCGAACCGGCCGGAACGCGCGGCGCCCAGCCACGTGCCGGATCCGCGCAGGTCGCGGCCCGCGAGTATGCGCGAGTCGTCGGGCCACCAGCCGAGCGCGGCGGTCGGACGGTCATGGAACTCGTCGCGGTTCGCGGCCACGATCAGCCGGTAGCGTGGGTGAGACTGCCATGCGAGCACGAGCAGGCACATAAACCCCCGCTCAGCGCTCCCGCGGCGTCGTAATGGCGTCGACCTTCCGGCGCCCGAAGAAAAGGCGATGCGTCTTGCGCGCCACCCAGACGAGCAGCACGACGACCAGTACCAACGCGACCAGTGGCAGCGCAATGGCGAACAGGGACAGGCCGGTTGCGCCGATCGTTTCTGCGGTGGAGACCACGGGGTTGCCGAGGCCGCCCGTCATCAGTCCGGTCTTCGCGCGGATGAGCGCAGAACTGCCTTTGGTCAGGCCGGCGATCCCGCTGCCGCCGATGATCGCGACGGGCCAGAGGATGCTCGGCGGCAGATCGGTCATCACCGCGGCGCTTGCTACCGCACCGGCCACCAGCGTGGCGGGGCCCGCCATGACGTCGAGCGCGTGGTCCACGCCGGGAATGTAATACGCGAGGACTTCGGCAGCCGCGGCCGTGCCAAGCATCACGAGCGCCGGAACGCTCGCGAGCCACTGGAAGTTCTCCGACAGCGGGATGTAACCGAAGTGCGCGGCAAGGCCTGCAATCAGCAGCGGCAGGAACACGCGGAAGCCCGTGGCCGCCGCGAGACCGATACCGAGCGCGATGCCGGCGAACGTCGTCCAGGAAGGATCCATGTGTCAAACCTCAACCGCGCGACTACCCCCACCTGTGCATTCTAGCGGTCTGGACGCCGTGCCTGTTCACAGGTGCAGCCGGATGGCGTCCAACGCCGTTTTCGCGATCAACGCGAACACCACGATCAGGAACACCTTGCGGACGAGCGCGCTGCCACGCCGAATCGCCAGATGGCTGCCGAACTGCGCGCCCACGATGTTGCAGACCGACATCGAGAGGCCCAGCAGCCAGAACAGATCGCCGGTCAGTCCGAACAGGATGATGGCCGCGGCATTGGTCGCGGCATTGACGATCTTGGCCGAGGCGGATGCGTGCAGGAAGTCGAGACCGAACACGCGCACGAACAGGAAGACCAGGAAGCTGCCGGTGCCCGGGCCGAAGAATCCGTCGTACAGGCCGATGATTCCCGCGGTGCCCGCCGCGAGCCACCGGCCTTGCTGGCCCAGGCCGCGCGGGCGGTGATCGCGTCCCAGATCCTTGTTCATCAGCGTGTAGACGAGCACGAAGCTCAGCAGCAGCGGCACGAGTGCGCGGAAACGTTCCGGTGAGATGCCCGTCGCGAGCCACGCGCCGACCAGTGCCGCGGCAAATGCGCCGCCCGCGGCCGGCAGCAGCAGACCCCAATCGAGCTTTACGTGCCGGATGAACCGGGCGATTGCGCTCGAGGTGCCGGCGAACCCGGCGAGCTTGCCGGTGCCGAGCAGGGTGGTATGCGGTGCGTGCGGAAAGGTCGCAAACAGCGCAGGCAGCTGGATCAAACCGCCGCCTCCGGCCAGCGCGTCGATGAACCCGGCGCCAAACGCGGCGACGAGCACCAGGAGAATCTCCAGCGTCACGGTACGGTTGCAGAGGTCGTGTGCATTGGGCCGGCGTCAGCCGCGCCGCGAGCCCCAGAGGGTGATGCCGGGCGTCCGCGCGAGGGGCAGGTCCGAGCCGGAGTCGTACCAGTGCTCGATCAGCCGGAATGAAACGGACTGCGGTGGCGGCAGCCCCGGGAACCCTGCCGCGACTTCCTGGCGAGTGAACCAGCGGACGTCTTCGAGCTCTTCGTCAGCGTGCGGGACCGAATCCGCGGCGGCGAACGCGGTGTAGCCGATCATCAGCGACGACGGGAACGGCCAAGGCTGCGACGAGTGGTAGTTCGACTCGAGCACGGTCACGCCGGTTTCTTCCAGCACTTCGCGAGCCACGGCGTCCTCCAGGCTCTCGCCGGGTTCGACGAAGCCCGCGATCGTCGAATACCGCCCGGCTGGCCACGAGGCCTGGCGGCCGAGCAACGCCCGCTCGCCGTCCGTGACCAGCACGATGATGGCGGGATCAAGACGCGGAAAATGATCGATGCCACAGGCGTCGTTCGTGCACTTCATGACGTGGCCCGCACTGGCGACCCGGGTCGGCGCACCGCATGCGCCGCAATGACGGTGACGGCTGCGCCAGTAGAGCATGGCGCGCGCATACGCGAGCACCCCGGCCTGCTGCTCCGGCAGCTGTCCCCCAGCCATGCGGAGATCCTCGAACCGGACCGTGCCCGTCGTGAACAGCGCCTGCACCGGTTCCGGGCTCGCCACTTCGACGGCGAAATAGATGCGGTCTCCAAAGCGGCCCAGCATCACGGGCTCGATGCCGAGCGCCGGCAGCGACTCGAGGTGCGTCGACTCGGCAAAAGCCGCGGACCAGCCCTCGGGGCCACGTTGCACGAGAATGCGCGACTCGTGCACGGGCACGATCCGCGCCATCGCGCCTCGCAACGCATCGCCCACGAACGCCTCGTCCTTGCGCAGGTGCGCGATGCGATCGAGGTACGGACCAGCGAAGACGTTGGGCGGGGGAGGCACGGCCGCTGCGGACAGGCGAGGGGACCGCGAGTTTAGCGCGACCCCCGCCCATTGCCCCCGTCACGTGCGGGCCGGCAGGCCGCGCCGGCATGCCGGACAGTTGTCCGGCAGGATTTCCAGCGTGTCCTGCAGCCAGAGGGATTCGCAGTCGGGGCAGTTCGACAGCACGAATTCGTCGTTGCGGCAGAACACCTGCCAGAGGTGCCACGCGTGCTCGAAGGAGATGTGAGCTTCGGGCCAGAGGCCGAGGTAGGTTTCGTATGCATCGCAGAAGCGGCCGACGTCCTCCAGCACGGGCCGGAAGCCGCCGGGATACCGTTGCAGCAGGTTGCAGAGCCGCAGCAGGGAGCCGAGCAGGGCCGCCTGCTGTTCGTGCTCGAGCGAACGGCGGAAATACGACATCTGCCGCGGCGATTTGCCGCGCCGGCGCCGCACGAGGTTGCCGCCGGGCGAGGCAAAATAGTCGCGATACATGCGCCGGATCCGGTCGTCCGACAATTGGGTCGCGATCCGGATGGTGCGGGTGCGGGCTTCCCGCGCGATCATGCGGTAGGCGATCGCCAACCGCAGGCGGTCGCGGTCATACCGGCTGTCCGTGATTCTCATGGCCTCCTCCTAATCGTGATTATTTGGCCATATATGGTCTAGTCAGACCAATCATGAGATTCTATATCCATATATGGTCCAGATAGACCATATATGGAGATTAGACCATGCCAGAGCCGAAATTGCCGCTGCCTCACACCGTCTGGCCGCACCAGGGCAACCTGCTTAATTCGGCCGTTCGCCGGGATATTGCGGACCTCAATCGCCTGTTCCTGGCCCACGCCCTCGACCCCGGCCACGGGGCCGATTGCTGGTTCCAGTTGCCGGCGGCCACCGTCAGGCGACTGGTCGAGGTCCCGCCGGAGGCCCGGGAACGCGCGGCCTGCAGCCCGATCTCGCTGTTTGAGCTCGCGCTGCCCCAGGTGGAGGAGGCGCCCTCCTGGCGTCTCGAGTCCGTCGCCGACACCGATGCACAGATCGTCGACCGCACGCGTGCTGAAACCCGTCGCTCGTTCGGCCTCGTGGCGCTTGCGGTGGCCCGGAGGCTGGCCGAAAACCTGCCGTTCTCGTCGCGCATCGCCTTCGGGCTGGGGTCGACTTGCGAGGCGCGCCTGTCCGCGCTCACGCCGTCCGACTCGTTTCGACTCGCCTCCTGGCCCGGGCTGGTGCGGCCGCGATGGCCCGGGCATGCACGCTACTGGAACCTGCTGGCGGAGGCCGCGGCAGGCGCGGTGCAGGCAGACCTGAACTGGGCGTATTCGGCGGGGCTGTGCCTGCTCGGGCACTGCGAACGCGATCCGGTCATCGCGCGCTGCGGTCCCGGGCGCCGGGCACGCCCGACTCACCGCAGGGGCCCCGCGAGCGACACCGACGTTCCTTGCTGAGGAGGTGCCCGCACATTACCCTTCGCTCCCCTCCCGTGAACGTCCGCCCCGCCATGAAGGCCCTGTCGCTGCGCCAGCTCTGCAAGACGTACAGCAACGGGGTTCAGGCCTTGAAAGGCATCGACCTCGACGTGGAGGAGGGCGACTTCTTCGCGCTGCTCGGACCGAACGGCGCAGGCAAGTCGACCGCGATCGGCATCGTGTCGTCGCTCGTCAACAAGTCGAGCGGCACGGTGACCGTGTTCGGGCACAGCATCGACACCGACCTCGAGGCGGCCAAGTCCTGCCTCGGTGTCGTGCCGCAGGAAATCAACTTCAACCAGTTCGAGAAGATCTCGACGATCCTGCTGAACCAGGCCGGCTTCTACGGCATCCCGCGCCCGGTCGCGCGCGAGCGCATGGAGTACTGGCTCAACCAGCTGCAGCTGTGGGACAAGCGCGAGACGATCTCACGGTCGCTGTCGGGCGGCATGAAGCGCCGGCTCATGATCGCCCGTGCGCTGATCCACGAGCCGCAGCTGCTGATCCTCGACGAGCCGACGGCAGGCGTGGACATCGAAGTGCGCCGTTCGATGTGGGAATTCCTGCGGCGGATCAACGAGCAGGGCACCACGATCATCCTCACGACGCATTACCTCGAGGAGGCGGAGAACCTCTGCCGCCACATCGCGATCATCGACGAAGGCCGCATCATCGAGAACGACCGCATGTCGACGGTATTGCGCAAGCTGCAGACGGAGACCTTCGTGCTCAACCTGCGTGGGCCGCTGCGCGGGACGCTGTCGCTGCCCGGGTATCGCGTGACGGCGCCGGACGAGACGACGCTCGAAGTCGAGGTCAACAAGGACCAGAACCTGAACGAGATCTTCGGCGCGCTGTCGGCCGCCGGCGGTGAAGTCGTGAGCATGCGCAACAAGGCCAATCGCCTCGAAGAACTCTTCATGCGCCTCGTCGAAGGCCGCGACGTCGGCAGCGGGCAGTCGACCGCACCAGCGGCTGCCCAGGCGGACGCATGAGCGCGGCGCCCCCGAGTCGCACCCCCGGCGCCACTCCCGGCAGTCATGCTGAAGTGACGCTGGCCGCCAACATGCGCCGTGCGCGCCGCGTCGGCTTCGCCACGATCGTCATCCGCGAATTCAGCCGCATCATGCGCATCTGGGGCCAGACGCTGGTGCCGCCCGTGATCACGGCAACGCTGTACTTCATCATCTTCGGCAACCTGATCGGCGGGCGCATCGGGCAGATGGGCGGCTACACGTACCTGCAGTACATCGCCCCCGGCCTGATCATGATGTCCGTGATCACCAACAGCTACGGCAACGTCGTGTCGTCGTTCTTCGGCGCGAAGTTCGGCCGGCACATCGAGGAACTGCTCGTCTCGCCGCTGCCCAACTGGCTGATCGTGCTCGGATACGTCGCGGGTGGCGTGCTGCGGGGATTGCTGGTCGGATTGATCGTGACGATCATCGCGCTGTTTTTCACGCGCCTGCACGTCGAGCACCTGTTCGTGGTGATCGCGGCCGTGCTGCTCACCTCGGTCGTTTTCGCGCTCGGTGGCTTCGTCAATGCCGTGTTCGCCAAGAACTTCGACCAGATCACGTTCGTGCCGACGTTCATCCTGACGCCGATGACATACCTCGGCGGCGTGTTCTACTCGATCCAGATGCTGCCCGAGTGGGCGCAGGCGGTCTCGAAAGCGAACCCGATCCTCTACATGGTGAGCGCTTTCCGCTACGGCTTCCTCGGGCACGCCGATGTCGACGTCGGCTTCTCGTTCGCGATCATGTCCCTGTCGGTGGTGGTGCTGTTCACAGCCTGCGTATGGCTCATGAACAAGGGCACGGGCATCAGGGAGTAGAGGAAGGGGAGGAAGGGCAGGAAGGGCAGGAAGGGCAGGAAGGGCAGGAAGGCGAGGAAGGGTTGGACGACGGCCCACG
>JBAVJR010000276.1:0-11796 GCA_049687855.1 Steroidobacteraceae bacterium
GATCTCTTCCGGCGCCAGTCGGCCGTCGGCCGTAGCGGTCTGGCACAACGACAGCAGCTCCGCGCCGAGCTCGGACGCGAGTTGCGGCCTGGTCAGTGCGAACTGGCGGGTGAGGTATGTCGGCAGCGCGGGCTCGGTCATGCACGTACCTCGCCCGGTGTTGCGACGGTCGCGCAGAGCACACGGCCCTGCCGTGAGGCGCGTGCGATGTCGCCAACGGAGGAAGGCGCGGTGAGCATGTACAGCGTCCTGCCATCGGAGCCGCCGAGCGCGCATGCGAAGCAGGGCTGGTCCGTCTCGACAGTGGCGACGATCTCACCTCCCGCTGCGAACAGCACACATTCGGGGCCGATCGCGTTCGCGATCCAGACGTGGCCGTTGCGGTCGAGGCAAATTCCGTCCGGCGCGCGCATGCCGACTGTTGCCCAGACACGCCGGTTCGACAGGGCGCCATCCGCTGCGACGTCGAACGCGGTCAATCGCAACGCCAGCGTTTCGGCGACGATCAGCGTCTTGCCGTCCGGCGTGATCACGCTGCCGTTCGGGAAATGCATTTCCGTGCTTGCGGTGTGCACGCTGCCGTCCGGATCGACACGCGCGAGCACGGCCGTCGCGTGGTCCGCGAGCACGCCTTCGACGCCGCGCGCGTGCAGTGCCTGGTCGAGATCGAATCCGAAGTTGCCGACGTAGGCCCGGCCCAGCCGGTCGACGACCATGTCGTTGCAGTGGAACGTTGCGAGGGCCGAGAGGTCGGCGTGGACCTTGATGCCATCGGCATCGACCCGGAGCACCTGCCTGCGGTGCATCGACACCACGAGCAGCCGGCCGTCCGGCAGCCAACCCAGGCCGCTCGGCTGGTCGTCGATCTCGAGTTCGGTGCGCAGGTTGCCGCTCGAGTCCATCGACTTGACCGCGTGATCGTAGAAGTCGCTGAACCACAGTTGGCCATCGTGCCAGCGGGGTCCCTCGCCGAAATAGAGCCCGTCGGCGATCGCCGTTGCCCGTGTCATGTCCGCTCCCCCGGTCAGCGCCCGACCTTGATCTGCAATTCGTTGCGACGGTAATCGATCACCAGTGTATCGAGTACGCCAAGCACGTCCATGCCGATGATCAGTGCCGGCTTCGATATCAGCTGCCAGTGCTCGAAGATGTGCAGGTCGGCGAACAGGATCTCGGCGTTCTTCACCAGCAGGTCGCCCGCGACGATGCTTGGAATGCGTACGCGCGCCGCCTTCTGGACGTCCTCGGTGACGCCGATGATCGCATCGTCCTCCTGGCCGTGCTCGCCGCGCCGGCGGGCCAGGGCTGCGCGCAGTGCGAGGTTGCCGACGGTCGCCTGTGCGCCCGAGTCGATCAGGGCCGTGGTGCGCACCGGGCCGACCATGACCTCGATGCGCATGCCGCGGTTCACGCTGTACTTGAACGGCACCGTCGAGAACCCGGCAGGAGCAGCCGCACCGTGCGAGCGCACGATGCTGATCCGGTCCTTGCGGAACTCGATGTGGATGCGCTTGTCCTTCATGCCTTCGCCGCCGAGCACGCCGTCCGCGCCACCGAATGCGTCGGCGACGATGGGTAAGGTGGCGTTCTCGATCACCAGTTCGCCGAACTCCAGGGTGTCGGCGTGGACGGCCTGCACGATGGCCGAGCCGGTAACGCCGCGCAGTCTCACCGGCTTGGCGCGCAGCGGCAGGCCGGCATCGTCGACCACGCGCTGGATGACGGCCGAGCGGGTGGCGCCGGTGTCCAGCACCAGCCGGTACGGCCCCTTGCCGTTGATCAGGACGGGGGCCCAGATGCGGCCGATCCGGTCGCGCGTCGTCGGGGCCACGTAACGCGGTTCGGGCGCGCTGACAACCACTTCCTCGATGCGCTGGGGCCCGGGTACTTCGGCCTGGGCCAGCGCATGGGACGCGGGCAGGATGGCGAGAACGACGCACACGGCGAGCGCGAGCGTGGGCGCCGAAGACTGCCGGCAGGTGCGGGATCGCGCGACCATGCTTAACCTATATCATGTCCCGGGCGCACAGCGGGCAGGGCCCGCGGCTTTCCGCTAGTATCTCCGGCATTGGCAAGGAGCGAGTCGTCCTGAGTCCTTCCCGTCGTCACTGGCTCGCCGGCTTGGCACTGATTGCGTTCCTGTTTGCGCAATCGGCGGCGTTGCTGCACGAACTGAGTCATGCCGCCGGCGGACCCGACCAGCAGATCCCGGCCGGGGAACGCACCAGCCTTTGCAAGGAATGCGTCTCGCACGCACCGCTGCTGGCCATGGCCGGCAGCGCCGCGTTCGTATTCTTCCTGACACTCCAGGTCTCCGGCACGCTGCGACCCTGCCGCTTCGACGCCCCGGTGCTGCGCGCCGCGCACCGTGCTTTTCTCGCCCGCGCGCCTCCTCGCTGAACGATCGATCTGGTCGATCACGCCGGCCGCCTCGCGGCCGTGCAGCCTTCATTCAACGAGGATCATCCGATGGGACACCTTTCCCGGATCATTGGGCCCGTGGCGATTGCGGCCATGGTGGCCCCCGCCGCCGTCCAGGCGGCCGACGACGTCGAGGCACTGCGTGCCGAGATCGCCGCGATCAAGGCCGAGTATGCGCAGCGCGTGACCGCGCTCGAAGCCCGCATCGATCAGTTGGAGACGACGGCAACGGTGGCGGCCGCGGCAGGGGTCGAGCCGCCGCCTGCGCCGGCGGCACCCGCCCGTACTTCCTCTGCGTTCAATCCGTCCATCTCGGTGATCCTGGCCGGCAATTACGCCGACCTGTCGCAGGATCCGGGCGATTTCAACTTCGCCGGCTTCATGCCGAGCGGCGGCGAGATCGGTCCGGGCGAGCGCAGCTTCAACCTCGGCGAATCCGAGGTCACGTTTGCAGCCAGCGTCGATCCGTATTTCACTGCCGCGCTGACCATGGCCCTGTCTGCCGAAGGCGAAATAGGCGTCGAGGAGGCGTTCGCTCGCACCACCTCGCTGCCCGCCGGATTTTCGGTGAAGGGCGGGCGCTTCTTCTCGGGCTTCGGCTACCTGAACGAGATCCACGCGCATGCCTGGGATTTCGTCGACCAGCCGCTCGTGTACCAGGCGTTCTATGGCGGGCAGTACGGCCAGGACGGCGTGCAGGTGAAGTGGCTCGCACCGACGGACCTGTTCCTCGAGTTCGGCGCGGAAACGGGCAATGGCGGTGAGTTCCCGGGTACGCGCCTCGGTCGCAACGGGCTCAACGGCGCGACGTTGTTCACGCACCTGGGCGGCGATCTCGGCGACTCGATCGGCTGGCGAGCCGGCCTGTCGTGGATGGACCTGGACGCGGAGGACCGCGCGTACGAGGACGTCGACAGCGCAGGCAACGCGGTCGTCAATTCGTTCACCGGCAGTTCCGAGACCTGGATCGCCGACGTGACGTTCAAGTGGACGCCGGCGTCCAGCACCCGGCGCCAGGCTTTCAAGCTGCAGGCGGAGTACATGCGCCGCACCGAGGACGGATCGCTTGCCTACGATGTCGAAGGCGCGGGGCTCAACGACTCGTACCGCAGCGAACAGGATGGCTGGTACGTGCAGGGCGTGTACCAGTTCAATCCGCGGTGGCGATTCGGCGTGCGCTATGACGAACTCGACCCGGGTTCGACGCGCATCGGCCTCGTCCAGAGCGGCGACCTGCTGGCGGCCGACTTCCCGCTGTTGCTGCCAGGCTCACCGAGCCGCATCACGACGATGATCGACTTCAGCCCGAGCGAGTTCTCGCGCCTGCGCGCGCAGTACGCGTGGGACGACTCGCGCGACGCCGAGACCGACCGGCAACTGCTCCTGCAGTACATCTACGCTCTCGGCGCCCACGGCGCGCACAAGTTCTAGGAGACCGGCATGAAAAGTTCTATCCGCGGCCTGTGCGTTGCATGTGCGCTGATCATCGGGCTGCCGGCACACGCAGCCATCAAGGTGCTGGCCACCACGTCCGACTGGGGTTCGCTGGTGACGGAACTCGGTGGCGACAAGGTCAACGTCTACACGGCCACCAGTCCGCTGCAGGACGTGCACCGCGTCGATGCCAAGCCGAGCCTGGTGGCGCGTGCCCGTTCGGCCGATCTCGTCGTCGCGACAGGCGCTGAACTGGAGATCGGCTGGCTGCCGGTGCTGTTGCGGGAATCCAGCAACTCGAAGATCCAGCCGGGTGCACCCGGTTATTTCGAAATTTCCTCGGCGTTGCGGTTGCTCGACATCCCGACGGCAGTCGACCGCTCGATGGGTGACGTGCATCCGCTCGGCAATCCGCACGTGCAGCTCGATCCGCGCAATATCGCGACCGCCGCGAAGGCGCTGTCGGCGCGGCTGGCGCAAGTCGATGCGCCGAACGCGGCTTATTACCAGCAGCGCGGCGCGGATTTCCAGGTGCGGTGGCAGCAGGCGATGACGCGGTGGAGCGCACAGGCAGCGACCCTCAAGAACGTCCCGGTGGTCGTCATCCACAAGGACCAGACGTACCTGATCCACTGGCTCGGCATGAAAGAACTTGCTGCGATCGAACCCAAGCCCGGCGTGCCGCCGAGCGCGGGGTATCTCGCGGGCCTCGTGTCCAGGCTCGGTGCCACGCCGCCGAGGATGATCCTGCGCAACGCCTACAACGACCCGAAAGCCTCCGACTGGCTGGCGGAGCGGGTAAAGGCGCCGGTGGTGCTGCTGCCGTTCTCGGTCGGCGGCACGCCCGAGGCGAAGAATCTTTTCGGCCTGTTCGACGACACGCTCCGCCGCCTGCAGGCAGTTGCCAGATGAACGATCTCGCCGGGGATTTCAGCATCCTGTGGCCGGCCCTCGTGGCCGGCATCCTGGTCGTGCTCTCGCACGTGCCGCTCGGGCAGCAGGTGCTCAGGCGCGGCATCGTCTTCATCGACCTCGCCATCGCACAGGTCGCGGGCCTCGGCGTGATCGCCGCGCACTCGTTCGGCATGGAGCTGCAGGGGTGGGCGACGCAGGCCGCCGCGGTGGTCGCGGCACTGCTCGGTGCGCTGCTGCTGACCTGGACCGAGCGCAAGCGTCCCGAGGTGCAGGAGGCCTTGATCGGCGTGCTGTTCGTGCTCGCGTCGACCGCGCAGATCCTGCTGCTCGCCAACAACCCGCACGGCGGCGAGGAACTGAAGGACCTGCTGGCCGGGCAGATCCTCTGGGTCTCGACTGACCAGTTGCTGCGCGCCGCGGTGCTCACCGCGGTGTTCCTGGTCGTCTGGTTCCGCTGGCGCGAGCGCATCGGCGCTATCGGCTTCTACGTGCTGTTCGCGCTGATGGTCACGATGTCCGTGCAGCTCGTGGGAGTCTATCTCGTGTTCACCACGCTGATCGTGCCGGCGCTCGCAACCTACCGGCACGCGCGTAACCGGCAGCTGGTGCTGGGCTATGCCGTCGCGTTTGCGAGCTACATCGTGGGTCTCGCCGTCTCGCTGTTCACGGACCTGCCGTCGAGCCCGGTAATCGTCTGGGCGATGGCGGTGCTCGGCATCCTGTGGCACCTGACTGCGCGCGGTGTCAACGAGCCGGCCCGCCCTGCGTTGTGAGGGATGTACGCACTTCATCCCTCTCACGCAACAAGGATACGGACATGTCTTATGTGAACTCGGCCCGGGTGGCTGGCATGGTGGGCCTGGCGGCGACGCTGTTCCTGGCGGGCGCAGCGGTTACCGAAGCGCAGGCGGGCGACGGCGGACGCCAGAAGGCACATTCGAAGCAGGGCGCTGCTGGCAGTTGGTCGCGCTCCTCGACGGTGCAGCGCACGCCCACCGGACACACGCGCCAGGACCAGTGGCAGAACCAGGACGGCAAGACGGCCACGCGTAACACCACCGTGGTCAACGATCGCGCAGCGGGCACACGTGCGGTGGATTCCACGGCGACGGGATTCAACGGCCGCACCACCACCTACTCGAGCGACGCGCAGCGCACAGAAGACGGTTACGTGCGCGACGTCACTCGCACGTTGCCCGACGGCCAGGTGAACCAGCGCAGCATCGCTGTGTCGTGCGACCCGGCGGCGCAGAGCTGCACCAAGACGGTGACCCGCGGGGACGGCGGCTGAGCAAGCCCGGCCGCGCAACGGAGAGGGCCCGGAGCACGAGCTGCGGGCCCCCTGTCGCGTCAGTCGCCGGCGTTCAACTGCCGCGCGGCTTGCGGAACGCGTAGTACGAGCCGACGACGACCGCGAGCGTCAGCAGGCTGAAATAGAACTGGCTTGCGAGCCCCGGCGTCGCCGCCATCGCGACCAGCACGGCGATCATGGCGCCGATCGTCGCGTAGCTGAGCCAGGGGAACAGCCAGACGCGCACGGCCTTGGTTTCGGTTTCCGGATGCCGGTGGCGCAACCGGATGTGCGCGACGGCAGTCATCAGGTACACGAACAGGATCACCGTGCCGGTCGTGCTGATCAGGAAGGCAAAGACCCGGTTCGGCGAGACGATCGCGATGATGACGCCCAGCACGCCGACTGCCGAGCCGAGCAGGATCGAGCGCGCGGGCACGCGGTGCGAATTCACCTCGGCCAGCCAGCGCGGCGCGTCGCCGCGGTCCGCCATCACGTGCAGCACGCGTGAGCAGACGTAAACCGCGGAATTGAGGCACGAGAGCACGGCGGTGAGGATGATGAAACTCATCACCGCGCTGCCCCACTTGAACCCCATGACATTCAGCGCCAGCGTGAACGGCGATTCGCCCGGCTTGACCATCGGCCAGGCGACGACGGAGACGATCAGCCCGAGCGACACCACGTAGAACAGGAGGATGCGCCAGGTGATGGTCGTGGCCATGCGCACGACGGCCTTCTCGGGATCCTTCGATTCGGCTGCCGCGACGGTCGTGATCTCCGCGCCCACGAGCGAGAAGAACACCGTCGTTACGGTAGCCACCACCGGCACCCAGCCCTTGGGAGCGAAGCCGCCATGGTCCGTGAGGTTCGCGAACGTCGCGCCTGCCGGTGCCGTGAGACCGAACGCGTAGGCCGCCGCAATCAGGATGAAGGCGATGATGGCGGCCACCTTGATCGACGAGAACCAGAACTCGAACTCACCGTACGAGCGTGTCGAGAGCAGGTTGACGGCCGTCATGACGGCCATGAGCGCGAGGCCGATCTGCCACATCGGCAGGTCGATCCACAGCTGCAGTATCTGGGCGCCGGCGATCGCTTCGATGGGCACCACGACGACCCAGAAGTACCAGTAGAGCCACCCGGCGATGAAGCCGGCCGCGTCACCCAGTCCGGCGCGCGAGAACTCGGTGAACGTCCGCACGGCAGGATGGGTGATGGCCATCTCGCCGAGCATGCGCATCACGATGAACACGATCGTACCTGCCAGGATGTATGACAACAGGGCCGCCGGGCCAGCCGCTGCGATGGCGGCACTGCTGCCGACGAACAGGCCGGCGCCGATGACCCCGCCGATCGTGATCATCGTGATGTGGCGCGGCAGCAGTGTCCGGCTCAGTTCGTGGCGTGGCGCGTGCAAGTTGGAAGCCCCCGGGATGTCTGCAGTGGCGCGCACCGTCCTATGGCGGGTCAGCCGTGTCAAGTGATCGGCGTTCACGCGCGGTACGTCGCCGCACGCGTGCTGCTATCGTATGGCGACCGTCCGGAGCCATCGTCCAGTGAGGAATCGCGGGTGAAACGCAGGTCGTTACTCAAGGCCGCCGTGCTTGGCGGGGGTGCCGCCCTGGCCGCGCCGGCCATTTCCAGGGGCCTGCTGGAATGGCGCATGGTCACGAGCTGGCCCAGGGGCTTACCCGGGCTGGGCACCGGCGCCGAACGGCTCGCCGCGAACATCACCGCGATGAGTGGCGGACGGCTGACGATCAAGATGTATGCGGCCGGCGAACTCGTGCCCGCGCTCGAATGCTTCGGCGCGGTCGCCAACGGCACGGCGCAGATGGGGCACGACGCGGCCTATTACCACGCCGGAAAATCCGAAGGCTGCGCGTTCTTCACTGCATTCCCATTCGGCTTCGCCATGGGCGAAATGGCCGCGTGGATCAAGCACGGCAACGGTCAGAAGCTCTGGGACGAGCTCTACGCGCCGTTCGGCATCCGTGCTTTCCAGGCGGGCAGCACCGGCACGCAGATGTTCGGCTGGTTCCGCCGCGAGGTCCGCTCGCTCGCCGACCTGCAGGGGCTGAAGTTCCGGACTCCGGGCAACCAGGGGCGCGTGCTGCAGAAGCTGGGCGTCACTCCGGTCTCGCTTCCGGGTGGCGAGATCTTCCCCGCATTGCAGTCGGGTGCGATCGATGGCGCCGAATGGGTCGGTCCGTACAACGACCTCGCGCTCGGCTTCTACCAGGTCTGCCGGTACTACTACTCGCCCGGCTACCACGAGCCGGGGCCCGCGTTGCAACTCATCGTCAACGAGCAGGCATGGCGCTCGCTCACGCCCGAACTGCAGGCCATCGTGCGCACGGCTGCCGATGCCGCCACGACCGACATGTACGCGGAGTACACCGCGCAGTCGGGCCCGGCATTGCGCACGCTCGTGCAGAAGCACGGCGTAATCGTGCGCAGCCTGCCGGAGGACGTCCTGATCGCGTGCGGCGAGAAGTCGAACGAAGTGCTGAACGAGATCCACGCCGGGGACACGTCGCCGAACCGGATCGTCCGCCGCATCATCGAAGACTTCCTGTCGTTCCGGCAGGACGTCGTGCCGTGGACGCGCGTCGGCGAGCAGGCCTTCGTCAATGCCCGACGGCTGCCGTTCGAGTTCAAGCTGAAGTACTGATTCCACAGAAGAGGCGCTCATGGAACTGTCCAATCTCGAGGTCATTCCCGGCCGGCAGGTCGTCCGCCACCTGGGGCTCGTGCAGGGCTCGACGGTCCGCAGCAAGCACGCCGGGCGGGACATCATGGCGGGGCTGAAGAACATCGTCGGTGGCGAGCTCAAGGGCTACACCGAGTTGCTGATAGAGGCTCGCCAGGAGGCGATCGAGCGCATGGTGGCGCAGGCGCAGGCGGTCGGCGCAAACGCGGTCATCAACGTGCGCTTCTCGACTTCGAACATCACCTCCGGCGCCGCCGAGGTCATGGCGTACGGCACCGCGGTATACGCCGAGTGAGCGCGGCATGGAACTCCTGATCCAGCTCGGATTCGTTGCGCTCCTGCTGCTCGTCGGGCTCGTGTTCGGACGGGCAGCGGAACAACGGCATTTCCGCGACCTCGAACGCCGCGAGGCAGAGTTCGCTGACGTCCTCGTTTTCAACGAACGCACGCCACCGCAGCGCTCCTTCCGGGAGGCTGCGCTCGTGGTCGGGTCCGTTGTCGTCGCCGAGGACTATTTCAAGCGCATGGCGGCGGCCCTCAAGAGCCTGGTCGGCGGGCGGCTCACGGCCTACGAGTCACTGATGGACCGCGGTCGCCGTGAGGCGATCCTGCGGATGAAGGCGGAGGCACGAGCGCGCGGCGCACGAGTCGTCTTCAACGTGCGCTTCGAGACCGCCTCGCTGGCGGAGGCAGGGGCGGGGGCGCGTCCGATGTTCTCGGCCGAGTTCATCGCGTACGGCACGGCACTGGTCGAATGAGCGAAGCCGGACCCCGGCCGCCGCGGTGAGCTACGAGAACCCGCAGGTCCCCCACGAAGTCAACGTCTCGCGCGAGAGCGTGCTGGCCGAGTTCGTGCGCCTCGCGACCGGCCTGTGCCTGGTCGTGCTCGCGGTAGCCGCGATGCTGTACTTCTGTGGCGGGGCGCTGGCGCGGCTTGTGCCATATTCCGCCGAGCAGCGCTGGGTCGGCGGGCGCGTGCTCGCGCCGATCAGCGAGCCGGCGGAGGTTGCCGACGCCGCACGCGTCCGCTCGTACCTGCAGGAACTCGCCGACGACCTCGCGCGACACATGGCGCTGCCGGCGGGGATGCGACCCGTCGTGCACTGGTCGGACACGGATGTGCCGAACGCGTTTGCGACGCTCGGCGGGCACGTCGTCATCACACGCGGGTTGTACGAGCGGATGCCGAGCGAAAACGCGCTCGCGATGGTCCTGGCGCACGAACTCGCGCACTTGCGCGAGCGCGACCCGATCAGCGCGGTGGGCGGGACGGCCTCGCTTGCACTGGTGCTTGGATTGCTCGGCGGGGACGTCGAGCAACTCGCGCCGCAAGTCGCGCGTGCAGTCCAGCTTGGCTACTCGCGGCGTGCGGAGCGGCGTGCGGACGACGCTGCCGTCGAGGCGATCATTGCCCGTTACGGGCACGCGGGTGGGGCGGCGGCGGTGTTCGAGGTGCTCGCCGGGTACGCCGGGCCGCTGCGCGGCGCGACCCCGACGCTGCTGTCTACGCATCCCGCGGACGGCGACCGGATCGCGAGGCTGCAGCAGGCGGCGCAGCAATGGGATCCGGTGCGCCAGCCGCTGCGACCCGTCGACGCGCACTGAGTTCGAACGGCAGGGCGATCGACGGCCTCCGGCGTGCCAGCCAGGCCAGCGCCTATTTCTTGCCGTCGACGTCGTCCGGCGAAAAAAGGTCCTGCAGATCGTCCTGGTAGGGGAGCGGCCGATCCGTCGCTGGCCCGTCGAACAGGTCGCCGAAATCGTCCGCCACCGGCGAACCGGACGGAGTGGTTGGGGCGCCCGGGCCGCGCGCGTCTTCCCGCAGCGGCGCTTCGTGCGCGAACAACCGGTCCGGCAAATAAGTCGCGAGAGCCGGCATTGCCCACAGCAGGCCTAGCCCGATCACCTGCAACACGACGAACGGGACCACGCCCTTGTAGATGTCGAGCGTCGTGAGCATCTTCCCGGCCACGCCGCGCAGGTAGAACAGCGCAAAGCCAAAGGGCGGCGTCAGGAAGCTCGTCTGCAGGTTCACGCCGATCATCACGCCGAGCCAGACCGGATCGACACCCAGCTTGATCAGCGCCGGCGCCGCGATCGGCACGACGACGAAGATGATCTCGAACGTATCGAGGAAGAAGCCCAGGAAGAAGATCACGAGCATCACGGCGAGCACGGCCGTGAAGGTGCCGCCCGGCAGCGACGACAGCGCAGCGTGCACCAGGTTCTCGCCACCGAGTCCGCGGAACACGAGGCTGAACACGCTCGCACCGAGCAGGATCACGAACACCATCGAACTGATCGAAAGCGTCGTACGCATCACCTCGCGCAGGATCGGCAGGCTCAAGCTGCGGTTGGCCGCGGAGAGCGCCATGGCGCCGACCGCGCCCACGGATGCCGATTCAGTCGGCGTCGCGATGCCCGCGAGGATGGAGCCGAGCACGGACAGGATCAGCAGCAGCGGCGGGGCCAGCGCCTTCAGCACACGGCCGGCGAGACCGGCGCGCCGCGCGTCGTTCATCGCGAGCGGCGGGCACGACTTCGGATCGAAGATCGATTTCGCCAGGATCCACAGCAGGTACAGGCCCACCAGCACCAGGCCTGGCAGCATGGCGCCGGCAAACAACTGCCCGACCGAGATCGGATCCGGCGACAGGTTGCCGAGTTCGAGCTGCGCCTGCTGATTGGCGCCCTGCAGGATGTCGCCGACGAAGATCAGCACCGTCGATGGCGGAATGATCTGCCCCAGCGTACCCGCCGCGCAGATCGTGCCGGCGGCGAGTTTAGGGTCGTAACCCGCGCGCATCATCGCGGGCAGCGACAGCAACCCCATCGTCACGACGGTGGCGCCGACGATACCCGTCGACGCTGCGAGCAGCGCGCCGACGATCACCACTGAATATCCGAGGCCGCCGCGCAACGCCCCGAACAGTTCGCCCATGGTGGTGAGCAGGGCCTCGGCGATCTTCGAGCGTTCGAGCATCACGCCCATGAAGACGAAGAGCGGCACGGCCACCAG
>JBAVJR010000277.1:0-6642 GCA_049687855.1 Steroidobacteraceae bacterium
GCCCTGCAGGTCTACAACTTGCCCACGCTGGACAACGTTGCGAGGGAAGGCATGCAGTCGCGTTATCGGGAGGCGTTCCGCATGACCCTGCCGAACGACGTCCAGCGTGCGCTGAGCCGGAATTGCGGCGATCGCTTCGTCCGCCCCGGCGACTACCAGGGTCTCGACGACCTGATCGATTACCCGTGCCGGACCGGTTTGCCCGCAGGCGCGATTGACGCAGCCGTGAAGATGCTGCGCGCGAACGATGCCCTCGTACCACTGCTGCGCCTGCGCATCGCCGATCTCGAAACGCGACTTGTAGATCTGACCGGCAACAACAGGGACGTCATGCAGGGCCTGCAAGCCATCGCGAGTGAATGATCGCGGCCAGGGTCCGGGTCAACGAGCGGCTGCGCAGAACTTGCTGCGTCCGCCGCTGGCCCTGAGCATGCCGACGTAATACCCGGCCATTTCGCGCGCTCGTTGCTGCTCGGGCGGGTCGTCAGCCAGGAATGCCCGGATTGATTCCACCCAAACCGTCGCGCACTCGCCCTCGGGACGGACGGAGTTCGAGCACGCAATGAACGCCTCGAAGGCGGCCTGATAGAGCAGGAACTGCGCACGGGTCATCGTGCCGCCATGGCCGGGAATGGCCACCTCGAAAGGCGTCGCGGCCACCTGCTGCAACGCGACCATCCACCCTTCCGGACACGCAGTGTCCAGGAAGGGCGCCGGCAGCGTGACGAGATCGCCGAGTACGGCCACCCGAGTCTCCTCGTCGTAGAGCCAGACGTCGCCGGCCGTCGCGGCATCGCGCGCAAGGTTGATCCGGAGCGGGCGGCCACCGAGTGTCATCGCGCCCGAGACCGAAATCACCTGGTCGGGCCTCAGGGCCGCTCCGTTCTGGATCGTGAGCAGGTCGCCGCGAATGTCGTCACGCGTTTCCTGCGGAATCTGCGGATCGTCGAGATAGGCGGCAGATTCCTGCACGCTCGACGGAAAGAAACCCGCGAGCGCGCCTTCGATCGCGTCGCTCGCATACACGCGCAGGGTCGGATGCGCCGCGCGCAGGCCAGGGTTGCCACTGACGTGGTCCAGGTGCCAGTGCGTGTTGACGATCGCAGCGATTTTCTTCTGCTGTGCACGCGCCAGCGCAAGGATCGCGTCGCGCTGCCACGAGTGGCGGCCGGTATCGACCACGATCAGGCCGGCGGGGGCATCGAAGATCACCGAGTTACCGTCCGGCTGGCGGTTGGGCGGGATGCCACCAGGGACCATCCACACGCCCTTCGCCACAGCCTGGGGCGCGGACATGGCGACTGGATTCGTGGCTGACCACCCGGGAGCGAAGGTCCCGAGCGCGGCCAGGGTGATCCCGATGCAGGTCCAGTGCTTCATGGGCTACTCCTGCGTCAATCCTACAGCTGCTACCAGCATCATTTCGTGTCGATCGCCGACAAGCCGCGTTGCGCTGCGCCACCGCGCGCCGGGATCGGCAATTACCCTGATTGTTTCGGCTGCAAGCTTCGGGCAAAACCGCGGGACGACAGGAGGAAAAGATGGACCAGGCACGCGGTGCCGGGTATGAGGTTGTCGCCCGGCAGGACTTCTCGGATGTGACGTTCCTGCTCGAAGTGCGGCATCCGCTGCTGGCCCGGGCAGCCCGCCCCGGGCAGTTCGTCATCGTCATGGCCAGCGAGCACGGAGAGCGCATCCCGCTGACGATCGCGGACTACGATCGCGAGCGTGGCACGGTCACGCTGGTCATCCAGGCGGTCGGCAAGACCACGATCGAAATGCAGCGCGACTGCCGCGTCGGGACCCGGCTCGTCGCTCTCGTCGGTCCGATGGGCGTTCCGAGCCACATCGGCCAGGCGCGCAAGGTCCTGTGCGTGGGCGGCGGCCTCGGCGTCGCACCGGTTTACCCCCAGGCGCGAGGCTACAAGGAGAGCGGCGCGTACGTGATCGGCATCCTCGGGTTCCGCAACCGCGACCTGATGTTCTGGGAAGACAAGTTCCGCGCCACGTGCGACGAACTCATCGTCTGCACCGATGACGGCTCCGCAGGCATCAAGGGACTGGTCACCGAAGGCATCCGGCTCGCGGTAGCGCAGCACCGGGACATCGACGAGTGCGTGGCCATCGGCCCGCCGGTGATGATGAAGG
The DNA here is from genome assembly GCA_049687855.1 of Steroidobacteraceae bacterium. GTDB lineage: Bacteria > Pseudomonadota > Gammaproteobacteria > Steroidobacterales > Steroidobacteraceae > RPQJ01. The sequence continues at coordinate 2,149 of JBAVJR010000277.1, forward strand.
GATGCGCCGAAGCGACTCGCGGCAGTGGCATCCGGACGATCGTCAGCCTGAACCCGGTGATGGTGGATGGCACCGGCATGTGCGGCGGATGCCGCGTCAAGGTCGGCGACACCGTGAAGTTCGCCTGCGTGGACGGCCCCGACTTCGATGGCCATCTCGTCGACTTCGACGATCTGATGTTCCGCCTGCAGCGTTACCGCGAGACGGAGCGTGCCGCCACCGAGCGTTTCAACGAGAACTGCCGCATGCGCAGCCTGGCGGCCCAGCCGGTCGTGGCGGAGTAACCCCGTCATGCCAGGCGATGCGCGGCCGAAGAAGAAGACGATCCGGATGATCCCGCAGGCGCGCACGCCTGCACACGAACAGGATCCAGCCGCGCGCGCCTGCAATTTCGACGAAGTGAACCTGGGTTACCTGGTCGAGGACGCGCAGCTGGAGGCCGAGCGCTGCCTGATGTGCCCCGAGCAACCCTGCGTCGCGGGATGTCCCGTCGGCGTTGCGATTCCCGACTTCATCCAGCGCATCACGGCCCGCGACTATCGCGGTGCGTACGACGTGATCACCTCGACGAACCTGTTGCCGGCCGTCTGCGGGCGCGTGTGCCCGCAGGAATCGCAATGCGAGGGATCCTGCACGGTCGGCGACACGCTCGAACCCGTCGCGATCGGGAGGCTCGAGCGCTGGGTCGGCGACCTGGCGATCCGCGAACGCTGGTCGAACGTGCCGTACATCCAGCCCCGCGGCTTCAAGGTGGGTATCGTCGGTTCCGGCCCCGCAGGCATGGCCTGCGCGGCGGACATGGCCAAGGCGGGTTGCGAAGTCACGGTGTTCGAGGCCTTCCACGAGCCGGGCGGTGTGCTGAAGTACGGCATTCCCGACTTCCGCCTGCCCAACAAGGTGGTCGATGCAGAGATAGTGAAGCTCGAGGCGCTCGGCATCCGCTTCGAGTGCAACACGCTGGTCGGCCGGCTCTTCACGATCGAGCAGATGGTCGAGGAGATGGGATTCCATGCGGTGTTCGTCGGGACTGGCGCCGGCTACCCGAGCTTCATGGGGATCCCCGGGGAATCCCTGAACGGCGTGCTCTCGGCCAACGAGCTGCTGACGCGTTGCAACCTCATGCATGCACGCGAGTTTCCGGACTACGACACCCCCATGCAGCCGGGCCGGCGCGTGGTCGTCATCGGCGCCGGCAACACGGCGATGGATGCGCTGCGCGTGAGCCTTCGCCTCGGCGCCGAGAGCGTCCGCTGCCTGTACCGGCGCAGTCGCGCGGAGGCCCCCGCCCGTGCAGAGGAGATCCATCACGCCGAAGAGGAAGGGATCGAGTTCCACTGGCTCGCCAGCCCGGTCGAGCTGCTGGACGACGGCAAGCGCAACGTTCGCGCCGTGCGGTGCATCCGCATGACGCTTGGCGAGCCGGACGCCTCCGGGCGCCGCCGTCCCGTGCCCGAGGCCGGCAGCGAGTTCGAAATCGAGGCGGACATGGTGGTCTATGCGATCGGCACCAACGCCAACCCGATCATCGGCCAGACGTCGAAGCTGAAACTCGACCCGCGCGGCTATATCGCGACCGATGCGACCCTCGCCACGTCGATCCCAGGGGTCTTTGCCGGCGGCGACATCGTGACCGGCGCCGCCACGGTCATCGAAGCCATGGGTGCCGGACGCCGTGCCGCCCGCGCCATGAAAGCGTTCCTGGGCTTGCGCGACACCGATCATGTGTATCGCGACGCCGCGCCCGAGCCAGGTTCCCGGCCTTTCGGCATCGAGCGCGCGGAACGCGGCTTTGCGCGCATCCGCGTGCCGAGGTGAATTTTCCATGAATGCAGTGACGCCTCTGCCTGCGCGAGCGAGTGCCGCTCGCACGGGTCCGGCCGCGACCGTCGCCAAGCACCTGCAGACGCTCGATCAACACGTGATCGAGATCATGAGCGACTCGGGCGAAGGCGCGCAGAAATGCGGCCAGTCGTTCGGCTCGATCGCCGCCCGCATGGGTAACGGCGTATGGACCGTGGAGATCATCCCGGCGGAAATCCAGCCTCCTGCGCGCAGCGTCGCAGGCGCAAGCGGCAACCGGGTCCGCATCGGCTCGCACCAGGTCACCAACGGCGGCGACGAGGCCGATATCGCGGTCGCGTTCAACGAGCAGGTGCTGCTGGGTCGGGTCAACGCGGGCGAACTCAAGGCCGGTTGCATCGTGCTGCTGGAGAACATGTGGGCGCAGCACGACGACGCGAAGATCGCCGGCCAGTATGCGGAGACCCGCGACCGGCTCGTCGCCGAAGGCTACCGGGTTTACGAAGTGCCCATGGAGAAGGAATGCCGCTCGCTCGTTCCTGACCCGCGCAAGGGCAAGAACATGTTCGTGCTGGGGATGCTCTGCAACATCTACAGCCTCGACATGGACCTTGCGCGGGACCAGGTTACGTTCATCTTCGGCAAGAAGGATGCGAAGGTCATCGCGTCGAACGTGGCCTTGCTGGAAGCCGGCTGGCACTGGGCCGAGTCGAACCTCGATTTCAAGTACCGGGTGCCCGCGGTCAAGGCGACGGTGCCGCAGGTCGTCATCAACGGCAACACGGCCATCGCGCTCGGTGTGCTCGCCTCGGGCATGGACATCTGCGCCATGTATCCCATCACGCCGGCCACGTCGGCTTCGCATTACCTGAGCGACGTGTTCGAACGCGCGGGTGGCATCGTGCACCAGGCCGAGGACGAGATCGCCGCGTGCGCCTTCGCCATCGGCGCCTCCTACACGGGCAGGGTCGCCGTGACGATCACCTCCGGGCCGGGCTACTCGCTCAAGCAGGAAGGACTGGGCCTCGCGGTCATGGCGGAAATCCCGCTCGTCGTCGTCAACGTGCAGCGCGGGGGCCCGAGCACGGGGCAACCTACGAAGGTCGAGCAGGGTGACCTGCTCACGGTCATGTTCGGCAGCCACGGCGACGCGCCCAAGGTCGTCCTGGCGCCGGGCACGATCGAGGACTGCTTCTATTCGATGATCACGGCGCGACGCCTCGCCGAAACCTTCAACATGGTCGTAGTAGTGTTGTCGGACGCCAGCCTGGCGACGGCGCAGCAACCGTTTCCGCGACCGCAATTCTCCACGGAATGGCTAGCGCCCCCGGTCGACCAGAATCCGGTTCCGGACGGCATGACGCCTTACGACTGGGACCCTGTCACCGGCCTCAGTCGTCGCTTCGTCCCCGGGCAGCCGAACGGCATGCACACGCTGACCGGCCTCGCGCATGATCGCAACAGCCGCGTCGCCTACGACCCGGAGATCAACGAACAGGGGTTGCATGCGCGCAGCCTGAAGCTGGCTACGTTGCAGAAGACGCTCACGCCGCCCCCGGTGTTCGGGGAACGCGAGGGCGAGTTGCTCGTCGTTGGCTGGGGCAGCACCAAGGGCGCCATCGAGGAAGCCGTGGCTCGGTTGCGAGGTGAAGGCCACCGTGTCTCCTCCACGCACCTGACGTTCCTGCAACCGATGCAGCCCGGGATCGGAGAGATCCTGCGGGGGTTCCGCCAGGTCATCACGGTCGAAGGCAACTGGGCGGACGATCCGGACGATCCGTTGATCGACGAATCCAATCGTCGCTACTCCGCGCTGGCAATGCTGTTGCGGGCGCGTTACCTCGTCGACGTCGACTGCTGGACCGAGGTGCGCGGCCGGCCGATCAAGCCGGGAACGGTGTACGCCGCGCTGCGTGGACGCCTGGCGCACCTGGAGACTTCGCGATGAGTACCGCGTCGCTGTGCCTGCACCATCTCGCCGAGGAGCACCACGCGCTCGAGGACTACCAGGGCGGTGTGCCCCGCTGGTGCAAGGGTTGCGGTGACAACGCGATCCTCGCGGCGATGCAGCGCCTGTGCCGTGACGAAGGCTTGCGACCGGAAAAGACCGTCTTCGTCTCGGGTATCGGGTGCTCGAGCCGGCTGCCGCATTACATGCGCACGTACGGCTTCCACGGTATCCATGGCCGCGCGCTGCCGATCGCGGAGGGCATCAAGCTGGCGCGCCCCGACCTGGACGTGTTCGTGAATACCGGCGACGGCGATTGCTGCAGCATCGGCGCGGCGCACTGGATCCACGCGATCCGCTACAACATGAACATCACCGTGCTGCTGCACGACAACCACATCTACGGATTGACCAAGAAGCAGGCTTCCCCGACGTCGCCGATCGGGACCCGCAGCAACACGACGCCGCGCGGCTCCTATCTCGATGCGCTGAGCCCGCTCACGGTCACGCTGGGCGTGCAGAACGTCTCCTTTGTCGCGCAGGCGGTGGACTGGATACCGGAGTCGCTGTTCCAGATCCTGACGGCCGCGTACCGGCATCGCGGCTTCTCGTTCGTGCGCATCCTGCAGCGTTGCCCGGAGTTCGTCGGCAACATGTTCGAACCGTGGGTGCATGACCCGCAGCGCATGTTGATGCTCACGCACACCGATGGCATTCGCGTCAGCCCGGCCCTGCAGAAAATCTAC
>JBAVJR010000278.1:0-3978 GCA_049687855.1 Steroidobacteraceae bacterium
ATCTGCATCGGGTAGGTGCGGCCGCCGAACCAGCCGGCCAGGCTCGGGAACAGCCGGCCTGGATCGAGCGTGCCGCCGAACGGCACGACGGCGAAGACCAGCAGCACCGGCACGATGGCGAGCCACGGACCGAGCGCGTAGGCGAGCTTGTCGTAGGCGAGGGGCTTGAAGTCTTCCTTGAGCAGCAGCTTGAGGCCGTCGGCCATGCCGTGGAACAGCCCGAGCCAGATCAGCTTCACCTGCGTGAACGGGATGCGGACGTAGGCGCGGTTGGCGCCGATGCGGTCCGACATGATCGCGGCCTGCTTGCGCTCGACCCACGTCAGGATCGCGCCGAACGTCAGCAGTACCGCCAGCGCGTAGGCGATGTAGACCAGGCTGATGGCAAGGTCCGGGGCGTTCACGGGTGACCTCGTGCCGGTGCGGCCAGCGCCCTGATCAGGTCCTCGGCGTGCAGCACGCCGGGCTTCTGCCCGAAGCACGGCTCGAACGCGCTCACCGTTCCCTGGAAGTTCGTGTAATGCCCGTGCCGCTCGGTCTGGATGCTGACCGGGAGGAACACGTCCGCGTGGCCGTTCTCCGGTTGCAGGTACGAGTTCAGGAAGATGATCCTGGCGCGCGACGGCAGCCGCGCGAAGTCGAAGCCTTCACCCCAGACCAGCACGAGGTCGGTACCGTCCTTGAAGTCGGGTTCCGCGTGGCCGAACAGTTCGCGTGCCCGGGTCGTGTTCGGGTTCTTGTCCGCGCGGATCAGCAGGTCGTCCTCGAGCCGCTCGCCAGGCTGGGGCTGCCAGTCTTCCTTGACGAAGCAGTGGAACACTTCGCCGAGCTTGTCCTTGAAAGTCTCGAGCTCCTCGTTCGAACCCCAGTTCGACACCAGCGCGACGGGGTGGCGGGCTGCGCCGATCAGCCGGCGCGCCTCGTCGAGCGCGGCGGGCACGGTCACCGGGCGCCCCTTGAGCATCGGTTCGTCGGCGCGGACGCGCTCGAACACCTGCGCCAGGTCGCGACCCTTGTTGCAGATCCACGGCCCGTTGACGGCCGGGTTGTCCAGCGGCGTGACGCGCGCGATGCTCTCGTTCTGCCGCTGGTCGAGCGCCTTGAGCTTCCATTCCGGCTTGCGGTGCCAGAGCTGCACCGTGCAGCCGCGGGCACAGCCCGGGCAGACCGAAGGCGTCGGCTGCAGGAACCACACGCGCGACTTGTGCAGGAACTGCCGCGACAGCAGCGCGCCGACCGGGCAGATGTCGACGATGTTGTCGGAATACGGGTCTTCGCTCAGCGGCCGGTCCTCGACCGGGCGGATGTTCGAGGTGTCGCCGCGCCGCTCGACGCCGAGCGCCATGGACTTCGAGACCTCGTGCGTGAACCGCGTGCAGCGCAGGCACAGGATGCAGCGCTCGTTGTCGAGCAGGATGCGGTTCGAGAGATTGTAGAACTTGGTCGAGCGCACCTTCTGGTCGTGGGAGAGCGAGCGCTGGCCGCTGTACTCGTAGTGGTAGTCCTGCAGCGTGCACTCGCCGGCCTTGTCGCAGATGCCGCAGTCGACCGGGTGGTTGAGCGTGATGAACTGCAGCATCGCCTTGCGGTGCGCCTGCACTTCCTCCGAGTTCGTGAACACCTTCATGCCCTTGGCCACGGGCATGTTGCAGGCGATGTCGAGCCCGCGGCCTTCGACCTCGACCAGGCACATGCGGCAGTTGCCCACGACCGACAACTGCGGGTGCCAGCAGAAATACGGGATGAAGTGGCCGTGCTCGCGCGCGACCGCCATGACCGTCTGGTCGTCGCGAGCCTCGATGGCCTGCCCGTTTATGAAGATCTCAGGCATTCCAGGTTCCCGCCGAACTTTGAGCGCTTGTGTTCGATGCAGTACTCGAACTCGTCGCGGAATTTGTCGAGGATGCCGCTGCAGGCGTAGCCCGCCGCGTCACCGAGGCCGCAGATCGTCGTGCCGTCGTTGAACTTGGAGATGTAGTACAGGCGCTCGATGTCGTCGGCGCGGCCGTCGCCGGCGACGATGCGGTCGACGATCCGGTGCAGCCAGCCGGTGCCGTGGCGGCACGGCGTGCACTGCCCGCAGGACTCGTGGTGGTAGAAGCGCATCAGCACCTGGAGCAGCGCCACCATGCAGGTGCCTTCGGCGATCACGATCATGCCGCCGGAGCCGAGCGTGGAGCCTGCGTCCCACAGGTCTTCGTGCGACAGCTTCAGGTTCGCGATGTCGGCGCCGGTCAGCACCTTCGAGGAAACCCCACCCGGCACGACGCACTTGATCGCGCGGCCGTGCGGGACGCCGCCGCAGTCGTCTTCGAGGAACTGCATCCATGGGTAGCCGAGTTCGACTTCGTAGACGCCGGGGCGATTGATGTGGCCCGACACCGAGAACAGGCGCGTGCCCGGGCTCTTGGGCGTGCCGACGGCCTTGAAGGCCTCTGCGCCGTTGCTGATGATCCAGGCGATGTTCGACAGCGACTCGACGTTGTTGACGACCGTCGGGCGCTGGTAGAGCCCCCTGACCGTCAGCCGCGGTGGCCGGTTGCGCGGGTAACCTTTCTTGCCTTCGAGCGACGAAATCAGTCCCGACGCCTCGCCGGCCACGTAGGCGCCGGCGCCGCGGTAGACCACGATGTCGCAGGAGAAGCCGGAGCCGAGGATGTTCCTGCCGAACAGGCCCGCTGCGTAGGCCTCCTCCACCGCGCCGGCGAGGCGGCGGTAGGGGAGGTCGAATTCGCCGCGGATATAGACGAAGCAGTTGCGGACGTTGAGCGCGTAGCTCGCGATCAGCATCGACTCGAGCAGCACGTGCGGGTTGTTCTCCAAGATCCAGCGATCCTTGAACGTGCCCGGCTCGCCTTCGTCGGCGTTGGCGATCAGGTAGTGCGGCTGGCCATCGTCGTACTGGACGACCTGCCACTTGCGGCCGACGGCGAAGGCCGCTCCGCCGCGGCCCTGCAGGCCGGAAGCCGTGACTTCCTTGACGACGTCCTGCGGCTTCAGCTGCCCGAGCGTCTTCGCGAGCGCGCCGTAGCCGCCACGCGCGCGGTACTCGGACAACGCGTGCGACGTCGCCGTGACGGGGAAGGACATGATCAACTGGCGGCCGGGCATGCTATTTCAGCCCCGCGAGCAGCTCGTCGAGCTTCGTGAACGTCAGGTTCTCGTGGTACCCGTCGTTGACCATCATCATCGGTGCGGTGCCGCAGGAACCCAGGCACTCGACGGTGGACAGCGTGTAGCGTCCGTCCGGCGTGGTCTGGCCGGGCTTGATGCCAAGCTTCTGCTCGACGTGCGCGAGGACGTTCTCGGCGCCGTTCATCGAGCAGCTCACGTTGTGGCAGAACTGCAGGTGCCAGCGACCGATGGGCTTGCGCCGGAACTGCGTGTAGAAAGACAGCACTTCCTCGATCTGGATCTGCGGCACGCCGAGAAAAACGGCCAGTTCCTCGATGTCGGAATTCGCGACGTAGCCGCGGTCCTCCTGGATGCGGCGCAGGCACGGCAGCACCAGCGAGGACTCGAAGCCTGCCGGAAAGCGCTCGCGGAACTTCTCGAACTCGGGGACCAGGTGCTTCATCGATCGCACTCCCCGCCGATCATGTTGATGGAACCGAACGTCGGCACCAGGTCCGCGAGCTGGTAGCCGTCGAGCATCTTGTGCACGCCGCCCATGTGGACGAAGCTCGGACTGCGGCAATGGACCTTCCAGGGCACGCCGCCGCCGACGCTGACGAGGTAGAAGCCGAGTTCGCCGTTGGCGCCTTCGTGCGCGGAATACGCTTCGCCTGCCGGCACCTGCGGCCCGTCCATGATCAGCTTGAAGTGGTTGATCAGCGCCTCGATCTCCGTGTACACGGCCTCCTTGTCGGGCAGCGTGCAGCGGCGGTCGTCCACGCAGATCGGACCCGGCTGCAGCAGGTCGATCAGCTGGCGGATCATGTGCTTCGACTCGTCGATCTCGCGCATGCGCACGTAGTA
>JBAVJR010000279.1:0-3663 GCA_049687855.1 Steroidobacteraceae bacterium
GGCGAGCCCCGCGGTCCGCGTGTTGTGGTTCATGGCGTTCCCCTCTACTTGACCAGCTGATTCAGCTCGAAGATCGGCAGCAGCATCGCCAGCACGATGACGAGCACGAGCCCGCCCATCACCAGGATCATGAGCGGGCCGAGCAGGCCGACCAGCGCCTGCAGCAGCGTGTCCAGCTCGCGCTCCTGGTGATGCGCCGCGCGCTCGAGCAGCGTGTCGAGCTCGCCGCTCGACTCGCCGCTCGAGATCAGGTGGATCATCATCGGCGGAAACAGCCGGCTCTCGCCGAGCGACTTGCCGATCGGCGCGCCTTCGCGCACGCGGATCGCGGCATCCGCGACGGCCGCCTTCATGGGCAGGTTGGTGACGACCTCGCCCGAGATGCGCAGCGCTTCGAGCACCGGCACGGTGCTGGCCGTGAGCGTGCTCAGCGTACGTGCGAACCGCGCCGTGTTCGAGCCGCGCACGATCTTGCCGATCAGCGGCAGGCGCAGCAGCAATTCGTGCCAGCGGCGGCGGTTGGACGCGACGCGCAGCCAGCGCGAGAACAGCCACAGGCCCAGGCCGATGCCGATCACCAGGAACAGGCCGTAAGCGCGCATGAAGTCGCTGCCCGCGATCAGCGCCTGCGTCAGCAACGGCAGCTCGGCCTCGCTGTTGCGGAAGACCTCCACGACCTTCGGCACCACCGACACGAGCAGGAAGAAGACGATCGCGACGCACACGACGAACAGCATCACGGGATAGAGCAGGGCGCCCAGCGTGCGGCTGCGCAACTCCTCGCGATTCTCGGTGTAGTCCGCCAGCCGCTCGAGCACGGCGTCGAGGTGGCCCGAATGCTCGCTCGCCGCGACTGTCGCGCGGTACAACTCGGGGAAACTGTTCGGAAATTCGTTGAGGCTGTCGGCGAGGGTATACCCCTCCATGACCTTGGAGCGCACGCCGAGCAGCGTGTTGCGCACTTTCGGCTTGTCCGTCTGCTGCGAAACCGCGAGCAGCGCCTCCTCGAGCGGCAGCGCAGACTTGACGAGCGTCGCCAGCTGGCGCGTGACCAGCGAGAGGTCCGACGCGCTCAACCCGCGTTGAAACTTGAATGAGAACTGGCGGCCGGAGCTGCCCTCGGCCGCCGCCTGCTTCTGCTCGCCGACAACCTCGGTGACCGAGACCGGCAGCAGGGCCTGGTCGCGCAGCAGCTGCCGCACCTGGCGCGCCGTGTCGCCTTCGAGGACGCCCTTGCGCTCCCGGCCACCCGCGTCGACCGCAACGTACAGGAAAGCCGCCATGGTGCGTCGTCAGTCCTCGCGCGTGACCTTGAGGACTTCCTCGATCGTGGTCACGCCGGCGAGCACCTTGGCGCGCCCATCGTCGCGGATGCCGGGCGTCCGCATGCGGGCGTAGCGCTCGAGTTCGAGTTCCGAGGCGCCGTCGTGGATCATCGCGCGCATGTGTTCGTCGACGATCACCAGTTCGTAGATGCCGGTGCGGCCGCGGTAACCGCCGCTCGGGTCGCGCGGATTCGGGCGGTACAGCGTGGGCGACGGCGCGTCATCCGGCAGGTTGAGCAGGCGGCGCTCGTACTCGCCAGCCGTATAGGCTTCGCGCGTCGCGGGGTTCAGCACGCGCACCAGGCGCTGGGCCAGCACGCCGATGACGGAGGAGGCGAGCAGGAACGGCTCGATGCCCATGTCGCGCAGCCGCGTGACTGCGCCGACGGCGGTGTTCGTGTGCAGCGTCGACAGCACGAGGTGGCCCGTCAGGCTCGACTGCACCGCGATCTGCGCAGTCTCGAGATCGCGGACTTCGCCGACCATCACGACGTCCGGGTCCTGGCGCAGGATCGCGCGCAGGCCACGCGCAAAGGTCATCTCGACGCGGGTGTTGACCTGCGTCTGGCCGATGCCGTCGATGTAGTACTCGATCGGGTCCTCGACCGTCATGATGTTGCGCGTGCGGTCGTTGATGCGGTCGAGTGCCGCGTACAGCGTGGTGGTCTTGCCCGAACCCGTGGGGCCGGTGACGAGCAGGATGCCGTTCGGCTTGTGGATCAGCTCGTCGATGTGGTTCTGGGCGATCGTGTCCATGCCGAGCGAGTTGAGGTCGAGTCGCCCGGCCTGCTTGTCGAGCAGGCGCAGCACGACACGTTCGCCGTGTCCCGCGGGAATGGTCGAGACCCGGACGTCCACCGCACGACCGGCGATGCGCAGCGAGATGCGGCCGTCCTGCGGCAGTCGCTTTTCCGCGATGTCGAGCCGCGACATGACCTTGATGCGCGAGACGATCAGCGGCGCGACCGCGCGCTTGGTCTGCAGCACTTCCCGCAGCACGCCGTCGATGCGGAAGCGGACCACGAGGCGGTTCTCGAACGGTTCGACGTGGATGTCGGACGCGTTCTCCTTCACCGCCTGCGTGAGCAGCGCGTTGATCAGGCGGATGACCGGGGCTTCGTCCTCGCTCTCGAGCAGGTCGGACTGTTCCGGGATGTCCTGGGCGAGGTTGGCGAGGTCGGTTTCCTCATCGAGCCCGCCCATCGCGTCCATGGTCGTGCCGGAGCCGGCCTCGTAGGCCTCGCGCAGCAGCAGGTCGAAGCGCTCGACGTTCACGCGTTCGAGCTTGAGCGGACGGCGCAGGTGCCGCCGGACCTCCGCCAGCGCGAGCGGCGACGCGCCGTCGCGCACGGCCACGTCGGCGCTCTCTTCCGCGATGTCGCGGACCAGCACGCCATGACGCTTCGCGAAAGCGAACGGCAGCGGGCGGACCGGGTCGGTGACCCTGTCGGCCGCAGCGAGGATCGCTTCGTCGGTGGCGGTGGTGCTCACGGACTGGTTCCGGGAGGCGGTGGGGGCGGCGGCGCAGCCGTCGGCTGCTCACCGAACGGCGTCGTCGGGGCCGCCGGCTCGGGCGAACGCGTGGCCGGAGCGTCGGCCGGCGTGCCCGAACTCGAACCCTGCATGCGTTCAGCCGGGGTCGCGCCGGGCGTGACGGCCTGCCGGGCCGGATTCAACAGTTCCGGCGGCACCAGCTGTTCGAGGGACGGTAGCGTCGGCTGACGCTCGCTCGGCATCAGCGGCACGCGACCGTCGTTGCGGTCGAGCTGCTGCTTGCGGATGTAGTTGTACTTGGCGTTGCTCTCGATGGCAGCGTCGGTGCCGTCGCGCAGGATGCGCGGGCGGATGAAGACCATGAGGTTGGTCTTGACCTTGTCGACGCTGCGGGTCTTAAACAGCTCGCCGATGAGCGGGATCGCGCCCAGGAACGGCACCTGCGACTTGCTCTCGCGCACCTCGTCGGAAATGAGGCCGCCGAGCACGATGATGCCGCCGTCCTCGACCATGACGTTGGTCGTGATCGTGCGCTTGTTGGTGATCAGGTCGTTGGTGCTGACCTGCTGCGAACTCGCCGCGATGCTCGACGCTTCCTGCGAGATCTTGAGCAGGACCGAGCTGCCTTCGTTGATCTGCGGCGTGATCTTGAGGATGTTGCCGACTTCCTCGCGCTGGATGGTCTGGAACGGGTTGGGCTGTCCGCCGGGACCGGCTACGCCCTGGCTCGTGTACTGGCCGGTGACGAACGGCACTTCCTGCGCGATCTTGATCTCGGCCTCTTCGTTGTCCAGCGTGACGATCGAAGGCGTCGCGATGATGTTGGTGTTGCCGATGCCGCCCA
>JBAVJR010000280.1:0-6973 GCA_049687855.1 Steroidobacteraceae bacterium
CGACATGGACGTCGCGGCTTGTGCCCTTTAGGGTACGGAGCCCCATGGATGGGTTTACGCGTCCCGGCCCGGAACCCGGAGGGAGGAGACGCTGCGCCGCCAAGCGACGACCCGGCGCCTACATGCTGCGCCGGTACTGCCCGCCGACCTGGTACAGCGCGTTGGAGATCGACCCGAGCGACGCGACCTTCACGGCCTCCATCAACTCGGCGAACACGTTGCCACCCGTCGCGGCCTGTCGCTGCAGGCGAGCGAGCGCGGCCGGACGCAGGTCCGCGTTGCGCGCAAGGAAAGCGCGCACCGCGGCGACCTGGTCCTGCTTCTCTTCTTCGGTCGAGCGGATCAACTCGGCGTTGCGGATTTCGTCGTTCGGGCCTTCCTTCGCTAGGTACGTGTTGACGCCGATGATCGGCAGCGTGCCGTCGTGCTTCAGCGTCTCGTAATACATCGACTCTTCCTGGATCTTGCCGCGTTGGTACATCGTCTCCATCGCGCCGAGCACGCCACCGCGCTCCGAGATCCGGTCGAACTCCCGGTACACGGCCTCCTCGACCAGATCCGTCAGCTGGTCGATCGCGAACGATCCCTGCCACGGGTTCTGCGTCTTGTTGAGGCCGAGTTCCTTGCCGATGATCAGCTGTATCGCCACCGCACGGCGCACCGACTCTTCCGTCGGCGTCGTGATCGCTTCGTCGTACGCGTTGGTGTGCAGGCTGTTGCAGTTGTCGAACAGCGCATAGAGCGCCTGCAGCGTCGTACGCACGTCGTTGAACTGGATCTCCTGCGCGTGCAGGCTGCGGCCCGACGTCTGGATGTGGTACTTCAGCATCTGCGAGCGCGGACCCGCGCGATAAAGGTCGCGCATCGCGCGCGCCCAGATGCGACGCGCCACGCGGCCGATCACCGCGTACTCCGGATCCATGCCGTTCGAGAAGAAGAACGAAAGGTTCGGCGCGAAGTCGTCGATCTTCATGCCGCGCGCTAGGTAGTACTCGGCGATCGTGAAGCCGTTCGCGAGCGTGAACGCGAGCTGCGACACCGGGTTCGCGCCTGCCTCCGCAATGTGGTAGCCCGAGATCGACACCGAATAGAAATTGCGGACGTCGTTGTCGGTGAAGAACTGCTGCACGTCGCCCATCATGCGCAGCGCGAACTCCGTCGAGAAGATGCAGGTGTTCTGCGCCTGGTCTTCCTTGAGGATGTCGGCCTGCACCGTGCCGCGCACGAGCGACAGTGTCTCCTTGCGGACCTTCGCGTACGTTGCGGCGTCGAGCAGCTGGTCGCCCGTCACGCCCAGCAGGCCGAGGCCCGTGCCGTCATGGTTCGGCGGCAGCTCGCCCTTGTACGTCGGCCGCGGCCGGCCCTCGAACAGGGCGGCAATCTTGTTCTGCGCCGCCTCCCACTGGCCGGTGGCCCGCAGGTGCTTCTCGACGCGCTGGTCGATCGCGGTATTCATGAACATCGCGAGGATCATCGGCGCGGGGCCGTTGATCGTCATCGAAACGGACGTCGTCGGAGCGCAGAGGTCGAAGCCCGAGTAGAGCTTCTTCATGTCGTCGAGCGTCGCGATCGAGACGCCGGAATTGCCGATGCGCCCGTAGATGTCGGGACGCTCGTCCGGATCCTCGCCGTACAGCGTCGTCGAATCGAACGCCGTCGACAGCCGTGCGGCGCCGTGGCCGCCCGCGACGTAGTGGAACCGGCGATTGGTGCGCTCGGGTCCGCCCTCGCCGGCGAACATGCGGGTCGGATCCTCTTCTTCGCGACGATACGGATAGACCCCTGCCGTGTACGGATACTGGCCCGGCAGGTTCTCCTTCATCAGGAACGTCAGCAGTTCGCCCCAGTCGCGGAAGCGGGGCACCGCGAGCTTGGGCACCCGGTTGTGGCTCAGCGTCGGAACATAGTTGTCGCCGCGGATTTCCTTGCCGCGGACCGTGTACGTGAACTGGTCGTCGGTGGCCGACTTCGCCATCGCCGGCCACTGCCGCAGCAAGGCCAGGCCGTCGGTGCCGACAGCCTCGAGCGCATCGTTGTACGCCGCCCGCAGTCGCAGCAGCGCGGAATCGACGCGGCCATCCGCGAGGACCGCCGCACCGTAGCGCTCCAGGGTCTCGGGAAGCTGCGCGTCACCGAGCGTGCGCAGCGCCTCGTACAGGCTCTGCGCGCGACTCGCTGCGTCCGAACGATGTTCGACCGCTGCGTGCGCGCGCCGGCCGTTCGTAGCGATTTCGGCGAGGTAGCGCGAACGCGTCGCCGGCACCAGCGCATGGCGCTCGACCAGCTCGGTCGGGCCCGGGTCCGTGACTGTCCAGCGCCGGTCGCCGCCCGCCTTCTCGTCGAGCCGCGCGCAGAGCGCGGCAAACAGGCGGTTGACGCCTGGATCGTTGAAGCGGCTCGCGATGGTCGGGAACACCGGCACCTGGTCGTCAGGCCGCTTGAACTCGACGCGATTGCGGCGCCACTGCTTGCGCACGTCGCGCAGCGCGTCTTCGGCGCCGCGCTTCTCGAACTTGTTGAGCGCGACCAGGTCGGCGAAATCGAGCATGTCGATCTTCTCGAGCTGGCTCGCCGCGCCGTACTCGCTCGTCATCACGTACATCGGCACGTCGACGAGGTCGACGATCTCGGAATCGCTCTGGCCGATGCCGGCCGTCTCGACGACGACGAGATCGAAGTTCGCATACCGCAGCAGGTTGAGGACATCAGCCAGCACGGCGCTGGTCGCGAGGTGCTGGCGCCGCGTGGCGAGCGAACGCATGAAAACCTGCTCGGCCGCGAGCGAGTTCATGCGGATGCGGTCGCCGAGCAGCGCGCCGCCGCTGCGGCGACGCGTCGGGTCCATGGCGACGACGGCGATGTGGCGATCGGGGAACTGCCGCACGAAGCGCATCAGCAGTTCGTCGGTCAGCGAGGACTTGCCGGCCCCGCCGGTGCCGGTGATGCCCACGACCGGCGTCCGCTTCGAGCTGCGCGACACGGCGCGGCGCAGGGTTTCGCTGAACGGCGCGTCGGCCTCGCCGCGCTCGAGCGCGGAGATGGTGCGCGCGATCTGCTGATGGTCGCGCGGACCGACCGGTCCGAACTCGAAGCCCGGACGCGTCGCCTTGCGCACGCGCCTGAAGACGTCGTCGATCATGCCGTCGAGGCCGAGCTTGCGGCCGTCCTCCGGCGTGTAGATGCGCTCGACGCCGTAAGCCTCCAGTTCCTCGATCTCGTGCGGCGCGATCGTGCCGCCGCCGCCCACGATGATGCGGATGTGCGGTGCGCCGAGGTCCTTCAGCATGTCGACCATGTACTTGAAGTACTCGACGTGCCCGCCCTGGTACGAGCTGCAGGCAATGCCGTCGGCGTCTTCCTGGAGCGCAGCGCGCACGATGTCGGCGACGCTGCGATTGTGGCCGAGGTGCACGACTTCGGCGCCGTGGGCCTGCAGCAGCCGGCGGATGATGTTGATCGCGGCGTCGTGACCGTCGAAGAGCGATGCGGCGCTCACGAACCGCAGCGGGGCAGGCTCCCCCGTCGCGCCCGCAGCCTGTTGCGATTCACCCTCACGGCGGACGGTCGAGGATCCGGACATCTGCGTTGCTCCAGCCGCCGGGGGCACCCGGCCAGAAGTTACTGTTGAGTAGAATGTTACTGTGCAGTATGATTAGGGGCTCACCCGCAGTCAACCCGTCCCGTCATGGCCGACAGCACCCCAGCGCAACCGACCGCCGCCGACCCCGCCGCAGCATGGCGTGGCCGGCGCCGCCGCCAGGACCACGGTACCAAGCGCGACGCCGTGATCCGCACTGCCGCACGGGCGTTCGACGAGCGCGGGTATCACAACACGTCGCTGGACGATATCGCCGCGGCGCTCGGCGTCACCAAGCCCACGGTCTACTACTACGTGCCGAACAAGGAGCAGCTCCTGTTCGAGTGCTTCCTGGCAGGCCTCGACCCGATCCGGGCCGCATTGCGCCGCGCGGAGCAGACTGCGGGAAGCGGGCGGGACCGGCTGCGCGAAGTCATCCACGATTACGCCGTCGCGATCGCGTCGGACTACGGCTGGTGCATGGTCCGCGCAGAACACCAGGACCTAGGCCCGGAACTCAGCGCGCAGGTGCGCTCGCTCAAGTCCGAAATCGACCGCGGCATCCGCCGTCTGCTGCAGACCGGTATCAGCGACGGCTCGATCGCCGTGGCCGACCCGAAGCTCGCCGCGTTTGCGATCGCCGGCTCGCTCAACTGGATCGCGCACTGGTATCGCGCCGGCCGCAAGCTCACCTCGGATGAGGTCGCCGACGCGTTCGTGCAGTTGCTGGAGCATGGGCTTGCACCGCGCGCACCTGGTGAAGGCAAGCCCGTGCCCGCGCCGGCTCGCGTGCGGCGGCCTCGACCCGTCAACAAGGGCTGAGTCGCCCGGTTCGGACCTTTATCTTGCGCTGCAAAAAGACCGCGGCGTAAACTCCGACGGCTTTGGCATGCTGCCCCAGGTTCTCCGAGGACGTCCCCCATGTCTGAATCCATCGTCATCGCCGCTGCCCGCAGGACTCCGATCGGCGGCTTCCAGGGCATCTTCTCGCCTGTCTCGGCAACGCAACTGGGCTCCGTGGCCGCGGCGGCGGCACTCGCGGGCGCCGGCCTGTCGCCGGACGCGATCGACGAAGTGATCTTCGGCTGCGTGCTGCCGGCCGGCCTCGGCCAGGCCCCCGCGCGCCAGGCGGCCGTCGGCGCCGGCATCGCGATGAGCGTTCCGGCCACGACGATCAACAAGATGTGCGGCTCGGGCATGAAGGCCGTGATGATGGCGGCCGACCAGATCCGCGCCGGTTCCGCGCGCGTGATGCTCGCGGGCGGCCTCGAGTCGATGACCAACGCGCCGTACCTGATGCTGAAGGCGCGTGCCGGTTATCGCATGGGTCACGCCGAGATCTACGACCACATGTTCTACGACGGCCTGCAGAGCCCCTGGGACGGCAAGGCCATGGGCTGCTTCGCGGACGCCACCGCCGCCAAGTACGGTTTCTCGCGCGCCGAGCAGGACGCGTTTGCCGCCGAATCCGTGCGCCGTGCGCAGCGCGCCTCGCGGGAAGGCGACTTCGTTGCCGAGATCGCGCCCGTGACGATCAAGACGCGCAAGGGCGAGCAGGTCGTCTCGACCGACGAAACACCCTTCCAGCTCGACATCGACAAGATCCCGACCCTGAAGCCCGCGTTCGGCAAGGACGGCACGGTGACGGCGGCCTCCTCGTCCTCGATTTCCGACGGCGCGGCCGCCATCGTGATCGCGAGCGAGTCTGCCGCGAAGGCGGCCGGCCTCAAGCCGCTCGCCCGCCTGGTCTCGTACGCGAGCCACGCGCAGGCTCCTGAGTGGTTCACGACCGCGCCCGCGCCTGCGATGCAGAAGGCGCTCGACCGCGCCGGCTGGAAGGTCTCCGACGTCGACCTGTTCGAGATCAACGAAGCCTTCGCGTGCGTGACGATGGCCGCGATGCAGGATCTCGGGCTGCGGCATGATCAGGTCAACGTGAATGGTGGCGCCTGCGCGATGGGCCACCCCGTCGGCGCGACGGGCGCGCGCCTCATCACCACGCTGCTCCATGCCCTGCGCAAGCGCGGGTTGCGCCGCGGCATCGCCTCGCAGTGCATCGGCGGCGGCGAGGCCTGTGCCGTCACCATCGAACTGCTCTGATCCCAAACTTTTCCTGAGGCATCCATGCAGTTGCACGGCAAGGTCGCGGTCGTCACGGGCGGCGCGCGCGGAATCGGCAGGGCCATCGCCCATGCATTCGCCGAACGCGGCGCGACGCTTGCGCTGCTCGATCTCAACCAGGCCGACCTCGACGCGACGCGCGCCGAGTTCGCAGCGCGCGGCGTCAAGGTGACCAGCCACACGCTCAATGTCGCGAAGGAAGACGAAGTGATCGGCGCGCTCGACGCAGTGGTCGCCGCGCATGGCCGGCTGGACGTGCTGGTCAACAACGCCGGTATCATCAAGGACGCGGTGCTGGTGAAGGCCAAGGACGGTGCCGTCGTGAGCAAGATGACGCTTGCGCAGTGGCAGGCCGTCATCGACGTCAACCTTACCGGCGTGTTCCTCTGCGGTCGCGAAGCGGCCGAACGCATGATCAAGCTCGGCCAGGGCGGCGTGATCATCAACATCTCGAGCATCTCGCGCGCCGGCAACGCGGGCCAGAGCAACTACTCGGCCGCCAAGGCCGGCGTCGCCGCGCTGGCGACCACGTGGGCGAAGGAACTCGCGCGCTTCGGCATCCGCGCCGGCGCGATCGCGCCCGGCTTCATCAAGACTGACATCCTCTCGGGCATGCCGCCCGAGATGCTCGACAAGATGACCGCGCCCGTGCCGTTGAAACGGCTCGGCCTGGCCGAGGAAATCGCGCACACGGCGCTCTTCATCGTCGAGAACGACTTCTTCTCGGGCCGCTGCATCGACGTGGACGGCGGTCTGCGACTGTAGACTCGGCCTTTTCCGCAACGGGGAGCGAACCGATGTTGATCCAGGACACACGCGCCATCGTCAGTGGCGGCGCCTCGGGCCTCGGACTGGCCGTGGCGCAACTCGTCGTGGCGGCGGGCGGCAAGGTCGCCCTGTTCGACGTCAACGACCAGGCCGGCGTCGAAGCCGTGCACAAGCTCGGCACTGCCGCCAGTTTTCACAAAGTCGACGTGACCTCGGAAAGCGCCGTAGCCTCTGCCGTTGCAGCAGCAACTGCCGCGATGGGCGGCCTCAACCTCGCCGTGTGCTGTGCAGGCGTGGGCTGGCCGAAGCGCATGGTCGGCAAGGAAGGCACGATGCCCGGCGACTTCTTTCGCAAGGTCATCGAGATCAACCTGGTCGGCACGCTGCTGCTGTGCAAGGAGGCAGCGGCCGCCATGCAGCAGAACACACCGAATGCGGCAGGCGAACGCGGTGCCCTGGTGATGACGGCATCCGTCGCTGCGTACGACGGCCAGATCGGCCAGGTGG
>JBAVJR010000281.1:0-1926 GCA_049687855.1 Steroidobacteraceae bacterium
GGTAGATGTTCGCGCCGCCGGAAATGATCAGGTCCGTGCGGCGGTCCGCCAGGTAAAGGTACCCGTCGGCGTCGATGCGCCCGAGATCGCCGAACGTTTCCCAGTCGCCTCGTGCGCGGGGCTCGGCGCCGAGGTAGTGGTACGTGGCGCCTTTGCCGCCGGCCGGCAGGAAATAGATCTCGCCGACGTCACCTTGCGCGACGTCGTTGCCGGCTTCGTCGAGAATCCGCACGCTGGCCCCGGGCATCAAGCGGCCCACGGAGCCCTTGTGCTCGAGCCACTCGCGACCGCCGATCATCGTCGCCGCGATCGCCTCGGTGCCCGAATAGACCTCCCAGATCGCATCGGGCCCGAGCCAGTCGATCCACTTTTGCTTGAGCCACACCGGGCATGCGGCCGCGATGTGACAGACGATCTCGAGCGATGAGACGTCAAAGCTCGCGCGCTCCGCGGGATCCAGCCGCCAGATGCGATGCATCATCGTCGGCACCTGGTACAGCCACTGGCCGCGATGCCGTTCGATCATGCGCAGGGTTCCTGCTGCATCGAAGCGCGGCGTGATCACGACGTGGCAGCCCCAGCACAGCGCCGAATAGGCGAGCCCGAAGGGCGCCGAGTGATACATCGGTCCCGGGATGACGACCGTGTCGCCGGGCTGCATGCCGAGTGATGGCACGTCGGGATCGAGCACCGATCGCGCGTGATCGACGATGACTTTCGGCCGGCCAGTGCTGCCGCCGCTGGCGATCGCCTTGACGTGTTGCGAGACGCGCTCAGGCAACGGATCCGCGGACAGGGACGGGTCGTACAGCGACTGCTCGGTGACGACAGGCACGCCGGCGGCCCGTGCGGCCTCGCCGCCGACCACGAGTCGCGGCTGCAGCACTTCGAGCAGGGCCTGCAGCTCGAGCGGCGGCAGACGATGCGAAACGGGCGCGGGAGTGGCACCGAGTGCCCAGCACGCGAACGCCACTTCGAGGAACGCGACGCCATTCGGCAGTGCGATGGCGACGAAATCGCCTTCCGCGACGCCGGCCGCCTGCATCGCACGGGCCCGTCGATGCACGCGCGCTGCGAGCTCCGCTCGCGTCAGCGTCAGGTCGCCGCAGCTGAGCGCGGGGTGATGAGGGTCTCGAGCCGCCTGGACGCCGAGCAATCGTCCGATCGGCAGCGCGACCCTCGGTGCGGCGGGTGCAAAATGCCGGGGCATCGCCTGGCTGCGGTTCAGCCGACGCTGGTGGACAACATGCGCGCGAGATCGCCGCGCACGACTTTGCCAACGCTGTTGCGAGGGAGTTGCTCGACCAGTTGCAGGCGCTCTGGATGCTTGAACAGCGCGAGTCCCGCGGCGGCGAAATGTGCGCGCACCGAGTCGAGCGTCGGCTGCTTGCCCGGCTTCGGCACGACGACTGCACAGATGCGCTCACCCATGATCTCGTCGCGGTAGGCGGTGACGGCACCCTCGAGCACGTCGGGCATCTGCGACAATACGTTGTCGAGTTCCTCGGGCGCGATCTTCACGCCGCCGCGGACGATGATCTGCTTGAGCCGGCCAATGAACCGGTAGAACCTGGGCGGATCGTCATCGCCCGTGATCTCGAACAGGTCGCCGGTGCGGAACCAGCCGTCCGCGGTGAACGCCTGGGCGTTGATCTGCGGGGCGCGGAAATAGCCGTCGAACACCGTCGGTCCCGTGATCTGCAGCTCGCCGGGCTTGCCCGCCGCGAGGATCTCCGCGCCTGTCTCTGGTTCGACGATGCGCGTGCGGATCTGGGCGTGCGGCGGCGATTCCCAGCGGACTTCGTCGCGCCCGTAGCGCGGGAACAGGCGGGCGCGGTGCTCAGGATTCGCGGCATTCGAGGCATTGCTCATCAGCGACATGCCTTCGTTCGAGCCGAAGGCGTTCACGATCTCGATGCCGAAGCG
>JBAVJR010000282.1:0-4260 GCA_049687855.1 Steroidobacteraceae bacterium
CTGTGCAGACGCTCGAAATCGGCGGGGTCTGACACCACGACGCGCAACAGGTAATCCTGCTGACCCGTCATCAGGTAGCACTCCATGACTTCGGGGACGCGCTTCACGGCCTCTTCGAAGGCTGCGAGATCGGCCTGTTCCTGACGGTTGAGCGTGATGCTGACGAACACGTTGCCCGGCAGCCCGACCCTGGCCTGGTTCACCAGCGCCACGTACCGGTCGATGACGCCCGCCTCCTCCAGCGCACGCATCCGGCGCAGGCAG
Organism: Steroidobacteraceae bacterium; assembly: GCA_049687855.1. Taxonomy (GTDB): domain Bacteria; phylum Pseudomonadota; class Gammaproteobacteria; order Steroidobacterales; family Steroidobacteraceae; genus RPQJ01. Next base: position 265 of record JBAVJR010000282.1, read on the forward strand.
GCCGACTCGCTCAGGTGTACCTGCTCGGCCAGTTCGCGGTTGCTGAGGCGCCCGTCCCGCTGCAGGGCGGCGAGGATCTGGTTGTCGACCCGGTCAAGCTTCATTTCCGCAGTATCTGCTGATTTTCAATCATTTTGAAGCAATAACTTGCAGAACTGGCTTGGTTTGAGCCTGAATTTGCACGATTCCACGCATCCCTGACCACTATCCTCTGCCGACGCGTCGTCCAGGGCGCACCACACAATCAAAGCGGGGAGACAGCCATGCGTATCGGTGTGCCGAAGGAAATCAAGGTCCACGAATACCGGGTCGGCCTGGTGCCGGCAGCGGTGCGCGAACTGGTCGAGGCCGGACACGAGGTGCTGGTGCAGACCGGCGCGGCGGATGGCATCGGTTTCTCCGACGCCGACTACCTGCGCGTCGGCGCGAAGATCGCGGCAACAGCGGCAGAGGTCTTTGCTGCCAGCGAAATGATCGTGAAGGTGAAGGAACCGCAGCCGCAGGAATGCGCGATGCTGCGCAAAGGCCAGATCCTGTACACCTACCTGCACCTCGCGCCCGATCCGAAGCAGACCGAGGCGCTCGTGAAATCGGGCGCGACGTGCATCGCGTACGAAACGGTCACGGCGCCCGACGGTTCGCTGCCGCTGCTGACGCCGATGAGCGAAGTCGCCGGCCGCATGTCGATCCAGGTCGGCGCGTACTGCCTGCAGAAGGCGAACGGCGGCCGCGGCATACTGCTCGGCGGCGTGCCGGGTGTGGCGCCCGCCAAGGTCGTGATCCTGGGCGGCGGCGTCTCGGGCACGCATGCGGCCGAGATGGCCGTGGGCCTGCGCGCGGACGTCACGGTGGTCGATCGTTCCGTGAAGCGACTGCGCGAACTGTCGTCGATCTTCGGCGCGACGCTGCGCACGGAATACTCCACGCAGGAACACATCGACGCCCTGGTGATGGAGGCTGACCTCGTGGTCGGCGCGGTACTGATCGCCGGCGCCGCAGCGCCCAAGCTCGTCACGCGCGACATGGTGCGCCGCATGAAGCCGGGCTCGGTGCTGGTCGACATCTCGATCGACCAGGGCGGCTGCTTCGAGACCAGCAAGGCGACGACGCATGCCGATCCCACCTACGTCATCGACGACGTGATCCACTACTGCGTCGCCAACATGCCGGGTGCCGTGCCGCGCACGTCGACGTTCGCGCTCAACAATGCCACGCTGCCGTTCGCGCGCAGGCTGGCGGACCTCGGCTGGAAGAAGGCGCTGCACGCCGACCCGCACCTCGCGAACGGCCTGAACGTCCACGAGGGCCAGGTCACGAACGCGGCCGTGGCGAAAGAACTGGGCTACAAGCACGTCCCGGTTGCCGCCGTCCTGCAGTAAAGGGAATAGGGGGAAATAGGGGACGTTCACCTATTCCCCCCCTCGACTTTGCCTATCTTCTGGGAGCGGGCGCACGAACGCGCTAGGCTTCGGTCATGAAACTCCCAGCCCTGCGCTTTGACGGCAAGACCGTCCTCGTCACGGGTGCCTCGAGCGGTATCGGCCGCGAAACGGCGCTCGCTTTCGCCACTGCCGGCGCCAACGTCGTGCTCGTCGCCCGCCGGGCGGCAGCACTCGCCAAGGTGGCGACTCAGGCGCGTGCGTCCGGCGCGGAGGCGCTCTCGGTCGCGACCGACGTCACGAACTCCACGGCAGTCGCGGCGTGTTTCCGCAAGGCCGTGCGGCGCTTCGGCAGCGTCGACATCGTCGTCAATAACGCGGGCGTGCTGCTGCCGGCCAAGGTCGTCGACCTCGACCCCGCCGACCTCCAGCGCATGCTCGACGTCAATCTCTTCGGCGCACTGCACGTGATGCAGGCGGCCGTGAAGCAGATGCAGAAGCAGGAGTCGGGCGGGCACATCGTCAACGTCGCGTCGCTTGCGGGCCGTCGCGGCTTCTCGCCGCTCGGTGGCTACTGCGCGAGCAAGTTTGCACTCGTCGGCATGACCGAGGCGCTGCGCACGGAACTGATGGGCAGCAACGTCGGCGTGTCCCTCGTGCTGCCGGGCGTCATCGATACGCCGATGGCCGAAGCGGCGGCGCTGGACCCGACGACCGAAGGCTTCTGGCCGAAGTCGCTCAACATGCCGACGGCATGGGTCGTGTGGGCCGTCTTCGCGGCCGTCCGCCTCAAGCTGGCTGAAGTCGCCGTGCCCCCGGGCGGCGCACTGCTCGAGAAACTCGGCGCGCTGGCCCCGGGCGCCACCGATATCCTGGTCCGTGGCGCGATGAACCTCGCGCGCCGCTCGACGCGAAAACGCGCCAACTGAACCCTTGCGGAAGCAACACCATGCCTGAGCCCTTTGCCAACCTCGCCATCGAGCGCGATGGCGGCGTAGCCACGCTGTTCCTCGACCGTCCCGAAAAACTGAACGCCCTGCACCGCGTGCTGTGGCACAGCATTCCCGAGGCCGTGGCTGCGCTCGACGCCGATCCGGACGTGCGCGTAATCGTGCTTGCGGGCAAGGGCAAGGCCTTCTGTGCCGGCATCGACCTGATGGACCACGCGCAAGGTCTCGGCAGCGGCGGCTCGCTGACGGGCGGCGAAGGCTCAGCCGTCGCCAAGCGTCGTCAGCTGTACGACGACATTCGCGCGTACCAGCACACGTGTTCGAGCTTCGCCAACACGAACAAGCCCGTCATCGCGGCCGTGCACGGTGCGTGCATCGGCGCAGGCATGGACCTGATCACCGCGTGCGACATCCGGCTGGCCTCGGCGGAAGCGACGTTCTCGGTGCGGGAGACGCGCATCGCGATGGTGGCCGACGTCGGATCGCTGCAGCGGCTGCCGCGCGTGATCGGCGACGGCGCCGCGCGCGAATGGATCTTCACGGGCGGCGACTACAGCGCGCAGCGTGCGCGCGAGGTGCAACTGCTCAACGACGTGCTGCCGGATCCGGCAGCGCTGATGGCTCGCGCGCATGAACTGGCGGCTGCCATCGCGGCGAATTCACCGCTCGCCGTGCAGGGCTCGAAGCACGTGCTGGGATTTGCATCGCGGCGCGAAGTGGACGCCAACCTCGACTACGTCGCCGTGTGGAATGCAGCGTTCCTGCACTCCGAGGACCTCGGCGAGGCGATGCAGGCGTTCATGCAGCGGCGTCCGCCGGTCTTCCGCGGCCAGTAAGCCGCGGCAAGAGGCTGGGGGGACAGGGGGTTACCCTCCGCCGAACGGATTTCGCCATCCGGGCTCGCCGGCTCGGCCTGCAGTGCGATTGCGCCCTGATCAATAATGGTATAATTTTTATACCGCGTTTGAGTTCGACGAACTGAAGAGCCGTGCCAATGCCAGCAAGCATGGTATCGACTTTGCCCAAGCTCAGGATCTTTGGAATGATCCGTACCTGATTGAGATTCCGGCCATGACCGTCGATGAGCCGCGATACCTTGCAATTGGGCGTATTGGTGCCAAGCACTGGTCGGCTGTGATCACGTACCACAGTGAGCACATCCGGATCATCTCGGTGCGCCGGTCTCGTCCTGAAGAGGTGGCCCTTTATGAAGGCTAGGAAATTTGATGCCGACTTCGATAACGGCAAGAACATCACTGCCGCCCTGGATCTCTCCAAGGCACGCAGGCCCCTGCAGGAACAGAAGCGGGTCAACGTCGATTTCCCGGCTTGGATGATTGAGTCGCTGGACAGGGAAGCCGGTCGCCTCGGCGTCACGCGCCAGTCAATCATCAAAGTCTGGCTCGCGGAGCGCCTCGAGCAAACTCCGTCTGACAAATGAATTGATCCCGACGCAGCGAACTGCGCGGCTGATTCACGGCGTCGTTGCTCGAAGTTGGCTGCTTCGTTCCGACTAACCCCTATCCCCTGACCCCTTGCTCAGGCGCTGCGCGCCTGAGCCGCGGCGACCGCCGCGTCCCGCAACTCGCGCCGCAGGATCTTGCCGACGTTGCTCTTAGGCAGCTCGTCGCGGAACTCGATGTACTTCGGCTTCTTGTAGCCCGTGA
>JBAVJR010000283.1:0-9085 GCA_049687855.1 Steroidobacteraceae bacterium
GGCACGCGCCGAGCGCAGTTCACCGATGATGCGCTCCGCCACCTCCACGTGACCGCCGACGTTCAATCCCACCAGATCGACGTCTTCATCGATCGCCGCACGCACGATCTCCGTGCCGGTGCTCATGCCGCCGAGGATCACCTGGAAGCCGCCGTCCCGCAGCGCACGCGCGACGACGGAGATGCCGCGCCAGTGACCGTCGAGGGCCGTCTTCGCGAGCAGGATGCGCCGCGGTGCGCCATCCGTAGCTGCAAGGGAGCCGGTCGCGTGCGTCGATTCGTTGCTGGCGGATGACATGGTGTGCCTTCTTGCTGCAGCGTCGCGTCAGACGAGCTTCGGAGTCTGCCAGTCGCCCCAGGCCTGGCGGAAGATGTCGCCGATCTCGCCGATCGTCACCTCCGCATCCACTGCCTGCATCATGACCGGCATGATGTTGCGCTCGGGATCACGACACGTCGCCGCGAGGTCGCGCATTGCCGCGGTCGCTGCCTGCTCGTGCCGTTCGCGGCGCACGGCATTGAGCCGCTCGAGCGCAACCGGGTACGCGTCGGTCACGGGCGGAAAGCCGTCGACTTCCCACGGCGTGATGTCTTCCTTGAAGCAGTTCACGCCGACGATCTTGCGCTCGCCACGGGCTTCCGCGATCGCCTGCGACTCCTGGTTCTCACGCGCGCGGGTGTGCAGCCAGCCGGAATCGAGCGTGGCGAGGAAACCGCCCTGCGCCAGCAGCTGGTCCACGAATTCCCAGGCCCGGCGCTCGAGCTCGGCCGTCAGCGATTCGACGTAGTACGAACCGCCGAGCGGATCCGTCACGGCCGGGATGTTGGTCTCGTGCTCGAGGATCTGCTGGATGCGCACAGCCATCTGGTGCGCGTGCTCGCTCGGGATCGAGATCGCCTCGTCGTAGCCCGACACGCCGAGCGACTGCGTGCCGCCCAGCACGGCCGTCAGCGCCATCAGCGTGCCGCGCACGATGTTGTTGAACGGCTGCTGGTACTGCATGTACGCGCCCGACGTGACGATGTGGATGCGCATGCGCAGCGCCCGCTCGTCGGTGATGCCGTAGCGCTCGGTCAGCAGCTTGTGCCACATCTTGCGGGCGGCGCGCAGCTTCGCCGCGTCCTCGAAGATCTCCATGGTCGTGCGGAAATTGACGCCGCCGACACGCTGCGCCGCGAGCGTCATGTCCATGCGGCCACGACGCTTCACCTCGTCGAGGTATTCGATCGCGTTCGCCATCACCGCGCCGAGCTCCTGCCAGGCATTGAGGCCCGTGTCGCCGCCGTTGTAACCGGCGATCGAGACCGGCACCCACTTCGGCAGGTGCTCGCTGCAGAACTCGATGATGTCGGCGTTGAGCCGCAGGCCAGGAGCCGTCGGCACCTGCTGCTTGGTGACGCAGCCGAGGTAAGTCAGGAAGAAATCGCTCTGGCCCGTGCCGAAGAGCTGCGCGAGCGGGATGCCGCGACGTTTCGCGACCGTCCAATAGGCGGCGAGCGCGAACGGTGCGTGCTGCACCACGGCGCCGCCCGCGTGCCCGAACGTGCTCTCGATCGGCAGGTCGGCGAGGCACAACTCGGTCTCGCGCACGCTCTGCATGACCGCGCCCGTGAGGCCCACGTCTTCTTTCCGCGCGACCACGTCCGGGTGGTCGACGTTGTAGAGGTGGTCGGCCGTGTTGCGGTCGTGCTCCATCAGGAACCCGGTCTCGCCGTTGCGGAGCAGGAACTTGATGCGCTCGTTCTCGTCCTCGGGCTTGCCGAAGCCGCTCAACTGGAAGATGCGCCACGGCTTGGTGCGGTAGCCTTGCGGAAACCCGCCGCGGTGATAGGGCGGCTGGCCGGGAGCCGCGCCCAGGACGCGGGCATGCTCCGCCGGGACGTCCTCGGGACCGTAGCTCGCCTTGAGCTCGATGCCCGAAGCGCTGCGGTAGGCCGGCGGTCGCTGGTCGTGGCTTGGCATGGGTCTATGGCTCCGTGCGCCCGAGTATACTAATGGTATAAAAAATCTACTAGTGGTTTTATTTTTATAGTTATCGGTCAATCCGGGGGCCAGACATGTCACAGAAACAGCCACAGAATCCTTACGCCGACCTGTTTTCCGTCGCGGGCAAGACCGCGGTCATCACCGGCGGCTCGTCGGGCCTCGGCCTGGCGATGGCAGAGGCCTACCTGCGCTGTGGCGCGCGCGTGTACATCACCGGACGCAAGCCCGAGCAGCTGGAAGCAGCCCGGCAGGAGCTCGCTGCGTACGGCGAGGTGCACGCCGTCCAGGGCGACGTGGCCACGCCCGAAGGCGTGGAGGCCCTGCGTGCCGCGCTCGCGGGCGAGGACAAGCTGCACGTCCTGATCAACAACGCCGGCATCACCTGGGGATCGTCGGTCGAGAAGTTCCCGGCCGAGGCGTGGGACTCGGTGATGGGCGTCAACGTCAAAGCCCCGTTCGTGCTGGTCCAGGCGTTCCTGGCGAAGTTGCAGGCCGCGGCAACCGCGGCCGACCCTGCCCGCGTCATCAACATCGGTTCGGTGTACGGCGTGACCAGCCAGGTGTTGCGCGCGTGGTCGTACGCGGCGAGCAAGGCCGCGATCCACCAGCTCACCAAGGTGCTGGCCGCCGAGCTCGCGCCGCGCGGCATCGTCGTCAACGCGATCGCGCCGGGCTTCTTCCCGTCGCGGATGACGCACTTCATGACCAGCAACGAAGAGCGCATGGTGGAGATGCGCAAGACCATCCCGCTCGGCCGCGAGGGCTCGAAGGACGACATCGGCGCGCTCGCGCTCTACCTCGGCTCGCGTGCGAGTTCGTACATGACCGGCAACGTCATCCCGCTCGACGGCGGCGTGCTCGCGAAAACCTGAAGGCAGGACGACCATGGACACGATCGAAGACTCTCCATACGAAACCTTCCGTGTCGAGCGGCGCGGCGACGTCGACTGGCTGACGCTCGACCGGCCCGACGCGCTCAATGCGATGAACGCGCGCATGATCGCCGAGCTCGCCGAGTACTTCGGCGCAAGGGTGCAGGACACCGCGACACGCGTGATCGTGCTGCGAGCGACGGGCAAGGCCTTCTGTGCCGGCCTCGACCTGCGCGAGATGACGGGGCTGATCGAGGAACTCGACACGGCCGCCCGCCTGCGCTTCCAGCAGCGGCTCAGCAGCATCTTCGTCTCGATGCGCCGCTGCCCGCAGCCGATCGTCTGCCTCATGCAGGGCGCGGCCTCAGGTGGCGGCTTCGCGCTCGCGCTCGCCTCGGACATCCGGATCTGCACGCCGGAAACGCGCATGAACGCCGCATTCATCAAGGTGGGCCTGAGCGGCTGCGACGTCGGCATGAGCTACCTGCTTCCCCGCGCGGTCGGAACGTCGGTCGCCGCGGAGATGCTGATGACGGGATCGTTCCTCGGCGCCGCGCGCGCCGCCGCGCTCGGGTTCGTCACGGCGGTCGTGCCGGCGGCCGAACTCGAAGCCGCGGGTGCACGGACGGTGGACGCGCTGCTGCAGGCGGATCCGCTCGGCCTGGCGCTGACGAAACAGGGGCTGCAGGTCGGCATCGACGCGCCGGGCATCGAGTCCGCGGTCGCCAACGAGGACCGGCAGCAGTCGCTGCTGAGCGGCACCGAGAGCTTCCGCGCCCGGATCAAGGCGTTCCTGGACCGGAAGTGAGCCGCCCGCTCAGCTCCGGCAGCGCAACTCCGTCAAGCCACGAAACAGGAAGCCAGCCCGCCACACGGCGCCGTCGACGTCGACCTCGATGTGCGGCAGGCGCCTGGCGAGCGACGTGAACGCGACACGGCCTTCGAGCCGCGCGAGCTGCTGCCCGATGCAGTGGTGGATGCCGCCGCCGAACGACAGCATGCGTGAATCCTTGCGCGTGACGTCCATGACGTCGGCGCGCTCGAACACCGCCGGATCGCGATTGGCCGCGCCGAGCAGGCACAGCACGCGCTCGCCGGGCTGCACGCTGAAACCACCGACCAGCGCGGGCTGCAACGCCGTGCGGTAGGTTCCCTGCAGCGACGATTCGAATCGCAGCACTTCCTCGACCGCGCGCGGCGCGATTTCCTCCGGGTTCGCGACCAGCACCTGCCACTGCCCGGGTTCGCGGTGCATGGCAAGCATGCCGTTGCCGATCATGTGTGCCGTGGTTTCGAAGCCCGCGCCGAACATCGCCACGATCACATTCGCGACCTCGGCCTTGGTCAGCACCGAGCCGTCCTCGTCCTTGGCCTGCACCAGCGCGCTGGTCAGGTCGTCCTGCGGATTGGCCCGCTTGCGGTCGTAGACCCGGCCGAAGAAATCGTTGAGATAGTCCATCTGCGCGTCGGCCTGCGCCAGCAGCTCGGGTTCCAGCGCGCGCGTCTCGAACACGATGAACGATTCGGCCACGGCGCGTGTCAGCCTGGCCAGGCTGGCCGGCGAGCGCTCTTCGCCCTCGAGGCCGAGCATGTCGCACATGACGAGCGTCGGCAGCTGGTAGGCGAAGTCCCAGAGCAGTTCGATCCCGCCTTTGGCCAGCATGGCGTCGATCAGCCCGTCGACGATCTGCTGGATCCGCGGCTGCATCGCAGCGACGCGCTTCGGCGTAAGTGCGAACGCCACGAGCTTGCGCAGTCGCGTGTGCGCGGGCGGGTCCTGCATCACGAACACTTCGGACAGCCAGCGGTAAGACGAATGGGCCATGACGTCGAAGCCCGGGCCGTAGTACAGCTGGATGTTGTGGACGAAGTTGCCCTGCCCGAACGCCGCGTGGTTCGTGATCACCTCGCGCACGTCGGCGTAGCGCGCTGCCACGTAATACTCCGTCGCCGCCTTGTGCAGGCCGGGCGCACTCCGCAGGTACTCGTAGTACGGCCGGTATGGATGACGGATCAGGTCGGGATCGGCCGGATCGAAGCGGTAGCCGGCGTCGAGCGGTGCGGTTGCGTTCATGGCGTCTCGAAGATGGGTTCGAACGCGTCGCCGTGGCGACGCACGCGGCAGCAGTGGGCACCGCCGAAGTGAGCCGGAACGACCAGCGCATTGCGATCGGCCGCGTCTTCCAGCACGCGCCGGCGCGTCAGGCGTGCCTGCGGCTGGTCCTCGCAGAAAGGGCTGTTCCAGTCGGGGCAGTACACCTGCGCCGGGTGATGCAGGATGTCCCCCACGAAGAGCGCGCTGTCACCGGCAGAGCGCACGTCCATGACCAGGTGACCCGGCGTGTGGCCCGGTCCGAGCCGCAGCGTGATCGACTCGCTGACGCGGTACCCCTCGCCCACCAGTTCGGCGATCGCCGCGTCGAGCAGCGGTTGCACGCTGTCCTCGAAGACGTTGGTATTCACGAACGCGCCGGCCGCGGTCGGGCGGGCGCCCTGGCCTTCCGGATCCCAGTAGTCGCGCTCGATCGCGGAAAAAAGATGACGGGCATTCGGAAACGTCGGCACCCAGCGGCCTGCGTGCAACTGCGTGTTCCAGCCGACGTGGTCGATGTGCAGGTGCGAGCATATGACGATGTCGATGTCGTCGGGCGCGAAGCCCGCAGCCGCCATCCGCGTCAGGAACGGCGTGTCGAGACTGCCGAAGATCGGAATGCCGGGCCGCTCCTTGGCGTTGCCGGCCCCCGTGTCGTACAGGATCCTGAGGCCGTCCACCTCGAGGATCCAGCTCTGCAGGAACGCGTAGATGCTGTCCGCGTCGTCGCGGTAGTAGTGCGGCGTCAGTCCGGGCGCGAAGCTCCGGAACGTCGCCTCGTCATACCCGACGAAGAATTCCGAGGGTGGCAGGAAGGTCCCCTGCCACTCCTCGACGTGATGGACCCGCACGTCGCCGATGCGCAGCATCGCGGCCGGCCCCCGCCCGCGGTCAGAAGTTCAGGGACAACGTCAATCCATACGTGCGCGGCGGCAGCAGCGAACCCACGCGGACGCTGCCATACAGCGGCGCCGTGATGATGTTGTTGCTGTAGATGAACTCGTCGGTCGCGTTGCGGACCCAGCCCATGACGCTCCACTTGCCGTCGCCACCCTCGTAGCCGGCCATCAGGTTCACGAGCCCGTAGGCTTCCTGGTAGGCATCGGAGTTGTTGAACTCGGTGAAGTAGACGTCGTCCTGGTACGAGGCCTCGATCCGGCCCACGAAGCTGCCGTCCTCCGTGACCGGCCGGCGGTAGTCGAGCGCGCCGTAAACCGTGTACTTCGGCGCGTTCTGCAGGTAGTTGCCCGACAGGTCGACCTGGTCGAAGTTCTGGCGGTAGTCACCCGTGACGAAGTCCGTGTACGTCGCGTCGAGCCACGTGGCCGAGAGGTTGCCGGACAGGCCTTCCGTGAAGCGCGCGAACAACTCGACTTCGACGCCCATGATTTCGGCGGATGCGGCATTGACGGTCTGGACGACGCTCTGCTCGTTGACGAAACCGACCTGCAGGTCGGTGTAGTCGTAGTAGAAAGCCGCGGTGCGGAGCGAGGCGCGGTCGCTGGCGAACGGCATCTTGTAGCCGACTTCATACGCGTCCACGAACTCGGGGTCGATGACTTCGTTGAGGCTGCCGATGTTGATCACGCCCGACTTGAAGCCCTGGGTGAACTGCAGGTAGGCCAGGCCCTCGCCGGGAGTCTTGTACTCGAGCAGCACCTTCGGCGTGACCTTGTCCCAGGACTTCTCGCGGTCCGTGGGCACGTTGACGCCGATCGCGTCGAAGACGAACGAGCCGGAGCCCTCACGCTTCTCGTAGTTGTAGCGCGCGCCGAGCGTCAGTCCCCACGCATCCGTGAACGCGTACCTGCCCTGCACGAACACGCCGTACGCCTCGACGTCGACGTCGCCGTTCTGCCAGTAGTTGCCGTCGTTGAACGCATCTGCCGGCGCACCGAAGAGCAGGCCGAGGTTGGTGAGCGGCACCTTCACCTCGCCGTGCATCTTCTCGCTGAAGTAGTTCGCACCCATCAACCATTCTACGTTGGCCGCCGTGCCGGAAACGGTGAAGTCCTGGCTCCAGGATTCGCTGTCCTCGATGTAGTTGTTCTGGCCGAACATGTCGACGTCGGAGCCGTCAAGGTCGTCACGCAGGAAACGGCTGAAGTCGCGCCATGCGGTGATCGACTTCAGGTTCCAGCCATCGGCGAAACCCCAGTCGATGATCGCGCTGACCGCCGTGCCGTCACGCTCGTTGATCGGGTCCTGGTCCGAGACGATGTTGCGCTGGTCAGGCTTCTTACCCCTGGCGGCGTAATAGTCGAAGATTGTCTCGCCGCCGAGCAGGTTGTGCGCGAGCCCGTCCTCCGGCACGACCGTCGTGCCGAAGAAGTGGAAGGCGTAGTTGTAGTCGTCTTCCTTGAAGTAATCGCCCATCAGCACGATGTCGAGCGTGTCGCTCGGCTTGAAGCGCAGGCTGCCACGGACGGCGTAGGCGTCGCGGTTGTCCACCGGCTTGCCGGTCGCCAGGTTCTCGCCGTAGCCATCGCGCTTCTCGGCCTTGCCCGAGATGCGTCCCATCACGGTCTCGCCCGCGATCGGGCCGCCGAGCGCGCCCTCGAAGGTGGTCAACGCGTAATTGCCGAGCGTGTAGTCCAGGTAGCCGTCGAGGTCCTCGGTCGGCTTCTTGGTGACCATGTTGACCACGCCCGCGGTTGCGCCGCGGCCGTACAGCGTGCCCTGCGGGCCACGCAGCACTTCAACCCGCTCGAGGTCGTAGAAGCCGGCGAGCTGGTGCGAGGGACGCGGGATCATCGCGCCGTCCTGCAGGAACGCCACGGCGCCGTCGGCACCGAGGTCGATGCTGGTCATGCCGATGCCGCGGATGAACGTGCGATTGACGCCGAACTGGTCGCCGACCGAGAGGTTGGGCACCGTCATCGCGAGGTCGCGCACTTCCTGGATGCCGCCAGGGCCGAGCGCATCCGCCGTGATGGCGGTGATCGCCGCAGGCGCGCTGCCGATGTCCTCGGCGACCTTGGTCGCGGTGACGACGACCTCTTCGAGGGCGAGCGAATCCTTCGCGTCCGCCGCGGCAGCCAGCGGAGCCGCGCCGAAAAGAGCGAGCACGACGGCCGTGCGCAGGACAATCGAACTACCAGTGGCAGAGTTCATCTAATTCCCCCGAATGAATGGTCCATCCCGCCGGTAGGCACAGGGCATGGTTCCCCCTCCGCCCGGCATTGCGACCCTTTGTATATTCTCGTTTACCGTCAGTCAAGTTTGTTGCACGAGAGTAACAGCCAGCAAAATGACGGCGAATTCCTTGCTGCAATGCGGTAACTTGCCGTCGCGCCCCGGATGGACTGTCATGCAGATTGCACCGCGCCTCATTGCCCTGCTGTTGATCACGCTGCTGGCGCCAGGCTCATCTGCGCGCGCGGACGACGACGACGCCACCCTGAAACGCGTGCGCGAGGGCTTCGTTGCGGCCATGGCGGCCGTCGATGCCACGCCCTTCACGCCGGCCGGCGGCGATTCCGAGGCCCTGCAGCGCTATCCGCTTTACCCCTACCTGCAGGCGGCGCGGCTTAACAGGCAACTGGCGCTGCTGCCACCCATCGCCGCGCAGCCGGGCAGCGACGCGCGACTCCCGCTCGACGAAGAGATCGCCGCGTTTCTGTCGCAGCAGGGCGAGCGGCCCATGACCCGGACGCTGCGGTCGGCGTGGCTGGCCCACCTCGCCGCGCGACAGGCCTGGTCGACTTACGTCGGGCAATACCGCGAGGACCGCGACACGCAGTCCACGCTGCGTTGCCATTGGCTCGCGGCGCGCATAGCCCTGGGCCAGACCGACGGGCTGGCGGACGAACTGACCGACACGTGGCTCACCGCCGGGAGCCTGCCCGACGCGTGCGAACCGGCGTTCGCCTGGTGGCGCACGCGCGGCGGACCAGGTGACGTCCTGGTCGAGCGGCGTGCCCGCCTGGCGCTCGCAGCGGGTGAAGCGGGTCTCGCGCGATTCCTCGCCAGGTCGCTGCCCGCTGGACGCGCGGCGCCGTTGCTGCAATGGGCCGCCCTGATCGAGCAACCAGGGCGGGAGATCGCGGCCCTGATCGCACAGCCCGCGAAACCCGTCGAGCCACAGGCGCTCGAAGCGGGCTGGTCGCGCTACGCGCGCGCGGATGCCGAAGCG
>JBAVJR010000284.1:0-4670 GCA_049687855.1 Steroidobacteraceae bacterium
CCCTCGAGGTACGAGACGTACGCGCCCTCGTCGGCGACGAGCAGGGTCCGCTCGAACTGGCCGGTGTCCTTGGCGTTGATGCGGAAGTAGGTGGAGAGCTCCATCGGGCAGCGCACGCCTTTCGGCACGTAGACGAACGAGCCGTCCGAGAACACGGCGGAGTTGAGCGTGGCGAAGTAGTTGTCGGTATAGGGAACGACGCTGCCGAGGTATTGCTCGATCAGTCCAGGGTGGTTCTGCACCGCATCCGAGAACGAGCAGAAGATCACGCCCGCCTTGGAGAGCTTGTCCTTGAAGGTCGTCGCGACCGAGACGCTGTCGAAAACCGCGTCGACGGCGACTCCGGCGAGACGCGCCCGCTCGTGCAGCGGCACGCCGAGCTTTTCGTACGTGGCGAGCAGCTTGGGGTCGACTTCGTCGAGGCTCTTCGGACCGTCGGTCTTCGCCCTGGGTGCGGAGTAATACGAGATCGACTGGTAATCGATGGGCGCAATGCGCAGGTGGGCCCAGTCCGGGTTCGCCATCGTGTGCCAGTGCCGCAGCGCCTTCAGGCGCCAGTCGAGCATGAACTGCGGTTCACGCTTGATCCTCGAGATGACGCGGACCACGTCCTCGTCGAGGCCGGGCGGCAGCGTGTCCGATTCGACGTCGGTGACGAAGCCGTGCTGGTACTTCTGCGCGACGAGTGCGTCGAGGTCGGTCGGTGTGCTGGCCATCGTCGAATTCCTCAGAGCCGGCCGGGACCGCGCGGCGCGACGGGTGTGCGCGCGGCCGCGGACAGGGCAGGGCGCCAGACGGCGACGGCTTCCTGTCCCGACAGTTGCGCGAGCGAGATGTCATCGAGCGAGCGACGGATGGCGCCGTTGATACGTTGCCAGGCGTTGCCGGTGCTGCATGACAATTCGAGGTCGCAGGCGCTGTGGTTTCCGCTGCACTCGGTGATTGCCACCGGGCCTTCGATCGCATCGATGATGGCGGCCGCGCTGATCGCCGCAGCCGGACGGGCGAGTTGGTAGCCGCCCCGCGAACCGCGCGTGGAGGTGAGGAGGCCCGCCCGATGGAAACTCTTCAGGAGCTTGCTGACCGTGGGCAGGCCGAGCCGCGTACGTTCGGCCACCTCGGTTGCCGTCAGTCGGCGGTCCGGGGCGGTGGCGAGGCAGGCCAGGATGACCGTGCCGTAATCGGTGAGTTTGCTGATGCGTAGCATGGCGCGTTTTCCAATTGGGACGATTTTAGTCCTATACGGCCCCCGCGCCAACCCCGGGGGAGTCCGGGACGGGGAAAACCTGACGATCTGCTAGAATCGCGCGCTCTCGCGGGCCGTGGCGACAGTCCCCGGCGGTTCGGGACCAGGGAACTCGAGCGGACCGGCGCGGTCCGTTGCCATTAAGCGACAAAACGACCAACTCGTGAATAACCAATCCGGACCTGCCGCAGCCTGCGCTCCGGCGGTCCAATCGCCGTCGATCGCCGTCCTGCGCGACGTCCACTTCGAGGTGGACTCGGGCAAGAACGTCTTCAGTGGACTCGACATCGAGATCCGCCGCGGCGCCGTCACGGCCATCATGGGGCCGAGCGGCACGGGCAAGACCACGCTGTTGAAGCTCATCACCGGTCAGGTTTGTGCCGACCGCGGCCAGGTGGTCGTGGATGGCCTGGACGTGGCCAGGCTGAACCGAAAGCAGATTTTTGCCCTGCGCCGGCGCATGGGCATGCTGTTCCAGAACGGGGCGCTGCTCACGGACCTCGACGTGTTCGAGAACGTCGCGTTCCCGCTGCGCGAACACACCCGGCTGCCCGAGCGACTGATCCGCACGATCGTGCTGACCAAGCTGCACGCTGTCGGCCTGCGCGGCGCCGCCGAGTTGTACCCGCAACAGCTCTCCGGCGGCATGGGACGCCGCGTCGCCCTCGCTCGTGCCATCGTCATGGATCCAGAGATCCTCATCTACGACGAGCCGTTCGCGGGCCTCGATCCCATTTCGATGGGCGTGGTGCTGCGGCTCATTCGCTCGCTCAACGACGCGCTCGGCATCACCAGCATCGTGGTAACGCACGACGTGCGCGAAATCTCGCAGATCGCCGACCTGAGCTTCATTCTTTCCGAAGGCAAGGTCGTGGCGAGCGGCACGACGGCCGAACTGCGCGACCACCCATCGCCGGTGGTGCACCAGTTCGTCGATGGACTCGCGGACGGCCCGGTGCCGTTCCACTATCCAGCCCCCGAGTACCACGAGCAGTTGCTCGGCGGGAAGGTGTTCGCATGAGCACGATCCTGCGCGAGTTCGTGCAGAGCCTCCTGACGTTCCTGGAGCGCTTCGGGCTCCTCGTGCGTTTCGCAATACGGCTGTTCGCGATCCTGCCGTCGGGCCTGCTGCGCATCCGCCCGATCGTCGAGCAGGTGTACAACACGGGTGCCATGTCGCTGGTCATCATCATGACCTGCGGCCTGTTCGTCGGCATGGTGCTCGGACTGCAGGGCTTCGACCTGCTGACGCGCTTTGGCTCCGAGGAATACCTCGGCACCGCAACCGCAATCAGCCTGCTGCGGGAGCTGGGCCCCGTCGTCACAGCTCTCCTGTTCGCTGGTCGTGCGGGCACCGCGCTCGCGGCCGAACTGGGCCTGATGCGTGCCACTGACCAGATCGCCGCGATGGAGATCATGGCCGTCGACCCGATGCGGCGCGTGGTCCTGCCGCGCTTCCTGGGGGGCGTCATCGCGATGCCGCTGCTGGTCTCTATCTTCATCATGGTCGGCCTGTTCGGCGCGCAACTCGTCGGCGTGGAGTTCTTCGGCGTCGACTCCGGCAGCTACTGGTCGCAGATGCGCAGTGCCGTGGAACTCAGCGATATCCGCGAAGGTCTGATCAAGGGCCTGGTGTTCGGCGTGGCCTGCAGCCTGATCGCGGTCTACGAAGGGTACAATGCGATGCCGACCGCCGAGGGCGTCGGGCGTGCAACGACACGAACGGTGGTCATCTCCGCCGTCGTCACGCTCATCCTCGATTACATACTCACTGCCTTGATGCTCTAGGACGAACCATGCGTTCAACGCGCACGATCGACATATCCACCGGGCTGTTTGTGATGCTCGGTTTCGCAGCGATCCTGTTCATGGTCACGCAGATCACGAACCGTGGGTACTCGCTGCGGAGCGACTCGTACCGTCTCAAGGCCTCGTTCGAGAACGTCGGTGGCCTGAAGGCGGGCGCGCCGGTCTCGATGGCTGGCGTGACGATCGGCCGGGTGGAGGACATCCAGTACGACATGAAGCTGTACAAGGCGATCGTGACCATGCGGATCAGCGACAAGTACCGCGCCATCCCGAAC
Organism: Steroidobacteraceae bacterium; assembly: GCA_049687855.1. GTDB lineage: Bacteria > Pseudomonadota > Gammaproteobacteria > Steroidobacterales > Steroidobacteraceae > RPQJ01. Next base: position 3,331 of record JBAVJR010000284.1, read on the forward strand.
GACAGCGACGCCAGCATCTATACCGCCGGCTTGCTCGGTGGGCAGTACATCGGCTTGACGCCGGGCGGCTCCGACGAGCCTTACCAGGACGGTGAACAGGTCGTGATGGCGAACGACGCCGTCGTGCTCGAAAACCTGATCAGCAAGTACCTGTTCAATTCGGCGGCCACGAAGTCGGATGCGGCGACGCCCGCACCGGCTCCCGCCGCACGGGAGTGACTCCGGAGATGAGAGCGATGCGCAGCAGCAATACCTGGTCGATGATCGCCGTCGGGCTGGTCGTCCTCGCGCCGCTGGCGCTGCCGGCGCAAACCGCGCCTGCCGCCAAGCCGGCCGTTGCGGTGCCGGGGCCGGGTCCGCAGGAGCTGATGCAGAAGGTCTCGCAGGATCTGCTGCGTGAGCTCGACGCGAGCCGGGCCGCAATCGCCAAGGACCCGACCAGGCTGCGCGCGCTGGCCGACAAGTACCTGCTGCCGCACTTCGACGTCGACTATGCGGCGCGCCTGGTGCTCGGCAAGCACTGGCGCACGGCGACCGACGCGCAGAGGAAGCGCTTCATCGACGCCTTCTACCAGTCGCTGATGCGCAATTACGGCGATGCCGTGGCCGAGTTCACGGCAGAGCGTCTGAGAATCCTGCCGTTCAAGGGCGACCTCACGACGGGCGCGGCTACGATTCGCACGGAAGTGAAGCGCAGCAACGGCACGCCGGTGCCGGTCAACTACACGATGCGGGCGACGCCGCAGGGCTGGAAAGCGTGGGACGTCACGATCGAAGGCATCTCGTACGTGAAGAACTACCGCACCGACTTCGGCGCGGAAATCGACCAGAAGGGCATCGACGCGGTGATCCAGCGGCTCGAGGCGCAAAACGCGGCTGGCACGCCGGATGCGCCGGGGACGACCCCGGCGGCCAGCAAAGCCGGTCGCTGAGCCAGCGGCGGCGGACAGCAGTTTCGCAGTGGACCAGTTCAGCATTCAGCGCGTGGCCGATGGCCGGCTCCAGGCCAACGGGGTGCTCGGCTACGTCACCGCGGGCCGCGCGTTGCCTGCGGGTCTCGCCCTGATCCCCAGGGGTGCGACTTGCACGATCGATCTGTCGCGCGTCACCGAGGCCGACAGTGCCGGGCTCGCCGTGCTGGTCGAGTGGCTTGCAACCGCGAAGTCGCGCGGCACGGTGATTCGCTACGAAGGCATTCCGCCGCAGATTCTCGCGGTCGCGCGGATTTCCGAACTCGAAAGCCTGCTCACCGACGGGCACTGAGTCCGTCACACCCGGATTGCGATAGCGCGCGAGCGAGGCGGCCGGTGCTATCCCGCCGCTCCGTGTCGAACGCCGCA
>JBAVJR010000285.1:0-1525 GCA_049687855.1 Steroidobacteraceae bacterium
CCGAGCAGGCTCTCGGCGCCGCTCTGGTCGAGGATCGTGCGCGAGTCGACCTTGGCCGACACCTGGAACGCGATGCGGGTCGGGATGTTCGCCTTGATCAGGCCGGTGATGACGTCGACCGACGGCCGCTGCGTCGCGAGGATCAGGTGGATACCGGAGGCGCGCGCCTTCTGCGCCAGTCGCGCGATCAGCTCTTCGACCTTCTTGCCGACGATCATCATCATGTCGGCGAGTTCGTCGACGATCACGACGATGAACGGCAGCGGTTCGCAGAACGGCACGGTCGACAGGTCGCCACCCGGCGGCAGCCGCCTCATCTCGATCGGATCCCTGATCGGCGTGCCCGCATCGGCCGCTTCCTTGACCTTGCGGTTGTAGCCCGCGAGGTTGCGCACGCCTGCGGCCGCCATCAACTGGTAACGCCGCTCCATTTCCGCGACGCACCAGCGCAGCGCGTTCGCCGCCTGCTTCATGTCGGTGACGACCGGCGCCAGCAGGTGCGGAATGCCCTCGTACACCGAGAGCTCGAGCATCTTCGGGTCGATCATGATCAGCCGCACGTGCTCGGGCGTCGACTTGTAGAGCAGCGACAGCACCATGGCGTTGACCGCGGTCGACTTGCCCGAACCCGTGGTGCCGCCGACCAGCAGGTGGGGCATGCGGCCGAGGTCGGCCACCACCGGGCTGCCGCCGATGTCCTTGCCGAGCACCAGCGCGATCGGCGAGGCCATTTCGTCGTACGCCTTCGACTTGATGATCTCGCCGAGCGTGACCATCTCGCGGGTTTCGTTGGGGATCTCGAGACCCATGGTCGACTTGCCCGGGATGATCTCGACGACACGCACGCTGATCGCGGAGAGCGCGCGCGCGAGGTCCTTCGCCAGGTTGGAGATCTGCGCCACTTTCACGCCCGGCGCCGGACGCAGTTCGAATCGCGTGATGACCGGGCCCGGGTGCACTTCGACCACTTCGGCTTCGACGCCGAAATCGCGCAGCTTCAGCTCGACCAGGCGCGACATGGCTTCGAGGGCTTCGGCGGAATAGCCGCCGACGCGTGCGGGCGGATCGTCGAGCAGTGACAGCGCGGGCAATGCCGCAGCGCCCGGCCGCTCGAACAGCGCCACCTGCTTTTCCTTCTCGACGCGCTCGCTCTTCTCGACCTTCGGCGCGGGCGCCTCGATCTTCGGCGGCTTGCGCTCGGCGACCTTCTTCTGCTCTTCGCGCACGACGACTTCGCGCGCCTGCCGCACTTCCTTGCCGATGCTCTGGTCGCGACGCTCGGACAGGCGCTCGCGCACGAACGAGAAACCGCGCAACACCCACGTGCCGACCACGTCCATGACGTTGAACCACGACACGCCCGTGGCCAGCGCTACCGAACCGAGCCAGACCGCCAGCAAGAGCAGCGTCGCGCCGAGGAAGCTCATCGAACTGGCGAGGCCTTCACCCAGCAGCGCGCCGACGACGCCGCCCGCGGTGTTGGGGAAGCCGTCGCCGGAGAAATGCAGGGTAGCGAGACCGCAAC